>JBCCYD010000165.1:0-11897 GCA_039190385.1 Cyanobacteria bacterium P01_F01_bin.143
AAAATTCAACAATACGGAGATAATAAAAATCTTCTATGAAATTATCAAATTGCTCAAAATGTTCTCTTTAACCCTTTCCTGCCAATCTCATCTCAAAAGTATGAGGTAGCCCTGCTTTGCTGCCAGAGTTGGTGGATGGGAATTCCCCGAGCGTGCTATAAGGAGTCCAGACCTGTTCCGGTGATGATAAAACATCCGAAAATAAACAGGAATCGTTTAGCTTAGTAAGCTTAGCTGAAACGTTAATCGATTCCACTGTAATCTTTATCTAGAGTAATAGCATAATGTTATCGTAATCAGCTTAATGCCTCATATAAAGAGTGAAAACAGACACCCTGTTCTATCAATTATTCCAAGAATTTCCCTGGATCTTCTTTCAACTTATTGAAGAGTCAGAAATTGACATTACGGCTTATGAATTTATCGCTCCAGAAATCAAACAACGTGCCTTTCGACTCGATGGTTTATTTACAACCAAGGACGAATATGGCGATTTACCACTTTACTTTGTAGAAGTACAGTTTTATGAAGAAGCAGACTTTTATGATCGCCTGTTTCCTAGTATCTTCCTCTATTTCAGTCAATATAAGCCAAAAAATTCCGAATGGTTTGCCATTGTCATCTTCGATCGCAAAAGTAATGATGTCACCATTCCCACAAGATACGAAGAAATAGCAGAACAAAGATTACAGAGAATATATCTAGATGAACTCTCAACACAAGAGCCATTTGAACTTGGAATCGGTATACTAAAATTAATAGTAGAATCAAAACGCCAATCAGGAGAATTAGCCAGAAATTTAATTACCAGAACCAAACAAGACTTTAACAATAGTATTAATCAACAACAATTACAAGAATTAATTGAAACCATAATTATTTATAAATTCCCAAAACTAAGTTACGAGGAGATAGAAAAGATGTTGAATTTGCAAGAAATTAAACAAACTAGAGTTTATCAAGATGCGAAACAAGAAGGTAAATTAGAAGGAATTGAAGAGGGTATGGAACAAGGTATTGAGCAAGGTATTGAGCGAGGAATATTACAACACAAACTTGCAATGATTCCTCTATTACAAGAATTAGGCTTGACTATTGAACAAATTGCTCAAAGATTAGAAATTTCAGAAAATTTAGTTCGAGAAAATATGAAATAGATTCGGAAAAGTCAAAATCCCAAGATTAATATTGCTTCAGATTTTCATTCTGCAAAAGTTTGACTCTAGAATAATTTACTTTTGAGATCAATAGCGCGATCACTTTTTTCCTAAATGCGATCGCAATACAAATTTTAGCCACCAACTCGAAACTCAATCACATCGCCTTCTTGGACAACATAATCTTTACCTTCAAAGCGAATCAAACCCTTCTCCTTAGCCGCAACTTTCGAGCCACAGGTCACAAAATCTTCATAGCCAATAGTTTCTGCTTTAATAAATTTCTTCTCAAAATCGGTATGAATTACTCCCGCAGCTTGAGGTGCTTTCATTCCAGCAGTAATTGTCCAAGCTCTACTTTCAGTTTCTCCTGTTGTGAGATAAGTGCGTAAACCTAAAAGTTCGTAAGTTGCTTTGATCAAAGACTTTAAGCCACCTTCAGTGACCCCCAATGCTTCGAGGAAATCTTGCTTTTCCTCTTCTGCTAATTCCACTAATTCTGATTCTACTTGTGCCGACACAACGACAACTAAAGCTGACTCGTTAATCGCAAACTTTTTAACTTCTTCCACCCATTCATTGCCTGATGCCAAGTCATCTTCCGACACATTTGTAGCGTAAATTATGGGTTTTCTAGTCAATAATCCTAGAGGCTTGATAATTGCCTCTTCATCTTCATTCAAATCTACTTGTCTTGCCGATTTACCATCATTTAAAGCAACACTAAGTTTTTCTAGAATTTCTAATTCTGCTTGAGCTGTTTTTTCCTTTTTCGCTTGTTTGCGTACTCTTTGAATCCGTTTTTCAATTTGACTTAAATCGGCCAAAGATAATTCTAAATTAATTACTTCAATATCCCGAACAGGATCGACTGAACCTGAGACATGAATAATATCATCATCATCAAAACAGCGCACTACATGAACGATCGCGTCTACTTCTCGAATATTAGCCAGAAATTTATTACCCAGACCTTCCCCTTGACTAGCACCTTTGACTAAACCCGCAATATCAACAAACTCGATGCGAGTGGGCACAATTTTTTGTGAGTTTGAGATTTTTGCGAGAACTTCTAGTCTTTCATCTGGCACAGAAACCACTCCCACATTGGGTTCAATCGTACAGAAGGGGAAGTTTGCAGCATCAGCTTGAGCATTAGCTACCAGGGCATTAAATAGGGTAGATTTACCAACATTAGGTAGTCCAACAATTCCAGCTCTTAACATATTAATTTTTTACAGAAGTTCTGTTAGCTTATCGATCAATTGGCTAATTGTACTTGATTCTGATTAGACATCTCAAACATATAACCTCTACCCCAGATGGTTTTAATTAGTTTGCCTTCCTGATCGCCAATTTTCTTGCGGATTCTACCGATATGGATATCAACTTTACGATCCTCTCCTGTATAATTATCACGATTCCAAATTGCACTAATCAATTCTCCGCGATCCCAAACCCGATTAGGATTACTAGCTAAGAAATGTAGCAAATCAAATTCTAACGCAGTTAAAGCAATGACTTCTCCATCAGAAATGACTTCTCTACGGCAAAAATCAATTTTTAGTTGATTAAGAATTAAAGGCTTGTTTTTATTAAAATAGGAAGGAGTATTGTGGGATACTCTTCTAAATAGGGCATCAATTTTTGCCTTTAAAATCTGTAGATTAAAAGGTTTAGTGATATAATCATCAGCACCTTTGGAAAAAGCTTCTAAAACATAATTAGTATCATCCATAGATGTCAACATGACAACTAATGTCTGATTATTTTTCATTTCTTGGCATAAGTTTAAACCTGTATCATCTGGTAGGTTTACATCTAAAATAACTAAATCAGGCTTAAATCTGATTAATTGCTGCCTAGCACTCTTGCCATCAAAAGCAGATTCAGTAATATAATTATTATATTTAAAAAATCGACAAATCAAATTTTGTAACGCGGGATCATCATCAACAACGAGAATCTTTTTTTGTGCTTTTTCCACAGATTGATATTCTTGGTCTACTAAATACATTACCTATATACCTTTTATATATTCCTTTGTTTCATTTGATTAAACAATATCAGAAAATACACTTGCTATGCATAGAGATTCTTGGGTTTTCACTGAATCTTTACGTAATATCATTGAGATATGAAGTTTAGCTGATAATTAGCCCAAAATTCACTGATAAATTATGGGCAATTAATCATAACTTTGCACAAATACCTAATGACTTTATCAATCCTTTAAGTGACTGATAACTGATAACTGATGACTGAAAAAATGGATCATAGAGAAACTCCCTTACTTACCGCATTGCAAAAAGCCGCAGCGGAAAAACATGCTGCGTTTTATACTCCTGGGCATAAAAAAGGAGAGGGAATCAACCCGAATCTAGCTGAGTTATTGGGGAAACAAGTATTTCGTGCCGATTTGCCTGAATTGCCAGGATTAGATAATTTATTTGCTCCCACAGATGCGATCGCGAAAGCTCAGGATTTGGCGGCTGATTGTTTTGGCGCCTCCCAATCTTGGTTTTTGGTAAATGGCTCTACCTGTGGCATTATGGCGGCTATTCTGGCAACTTGTGGCGAGGGAGATAAGATAATTTTACCGCGCAATATTCATCAATCTGCGATCGCGGGTCTGATTCTCTCTGGTGCTATCCCGATTTTTATCAATCCTGAATATGATCCGAGTCAGGATATCGTGTTTAGTATTACCCCTAAAGCCCTGGAACAGACGTTACAAGATCATCCTGAAAGCAAAGCTGTGATGGTATTACATCCGAGTTATCAGGGAATTTGCGGAGATTTAAGTGCGATCGCGAATCTTACTCATAAATATAATATTCCTTTATTGGTAGACGAAGCCCATGGAGCACATTTTGCTTTTCATCCCGATTTACCACCCAGTGCCCTAAGCGTTGGTGCCGATTTAACGATACAGTCCACTCATAAGGTTTTGAGTGCCATGACTCAAGCTTCAATGATGCATTTACAGGGGAATCTAATTGATCCGCAACGCGTTAGTAAGGCTTTACAGTTAGTTGAATCTACTAGCCCCAGTTATCTTTTGCTGGCTTCTCTCGATGCAGCGCGACAACAAATGGCATTACAAGGTCGGGAATTAATGAATCATGCGATCGCATTAGCTCAACTAGCTAGAAAAAGATTAGCAACAATTCCCGGTATTGAAGTACTAGAATATTCGAGCCAACCAGGATTTAGCTATTTAGCTCCAACTCGCTTAACAATTAATGTTTCACAACTGGGAATTACTGGTTACGAGGCTGATGAAATTCTTTGTGACCAACTAGGAGTTATTTGCGAACTTCCTTTGCTAAAACATCTGACTTTTATTATTTCTCTGGGGAATACAACTGAAGATATTGAACAACTGGTAAAGGCGATCGCAGATCTCTCAAATTCTCATAGGAATAGGATCTCTTCACCTCATTCTGTAACTGCATTGTCTTGGCTCGCCAATTTGCCTAAGCTGCAATTATCACCAAGAAAAGCCCATTTTGCTGCCACGGAAACTATTCCTTTGTCCCAGGCAGGCGATCGCATTTCGGGAGAGTTGATTTGTCCTTATCCTCCGGGGATTCCGATTTTAATGCCAGGTGAAGTGATTACTCAAGGCGCGATCGTTTATCTACAAGAGGTGTTGAATTTTGGAGGAATTATCACAGGTTGTAGTGATGATATTTTAAAAACAGTGCAAGTTATTTTGTAACTTCTCCACAGAAACACTAGTTCACAAGAAGCAGACATCAAATTCAATTGCTAATTATATTGGCTATATTTGGGATGAAGCTTCAACAGGGAAAAGTTATGATTTTTAGACAACTATTTGATAAAGAATCTAGTACCTACACATATCTAATAGGTGATCCTGAAACAAGAGAAGCTGCTTTAGTTGATCCTGTCTTAGAACAAGTAGAACGAGATCTTCAGTTATTGAGGGAACTAGACCTGAATTTAAAATTCTCTTTAGAAACCCATGTTCATGCCGATCACATTACGGGAACGGGTATATTGAGGGAATTCACTGGTTGTCAGGGAATTTTACCAGTAAACGCTCAGGTAACTTGTGCCGATAATTTTATTCAGGATGGTGAAATTATTACTCTGGGCAAAATTGAAATTAAAGCTTACGAGACCTTGGGACATACAGATAGTCACATGGCTTATTTAGTTAATGGCGATCGCGTTTTAACTGGTGATGCCATATTTATTCGCGGATGCGGGCGTACCGATTTTCAGAGTGGTGATCCTGGAGCGCTTTATGATTCGGTCACAAAAAAACTTTTTACCTTACCAGATGAAACCTTAGTTTATCCTGCCCATGATTATCGTGGTCGTACCGTCTCAACCATTGGCGAAGAGAAGAAATGGAACCCTCGATTTGTGGGACGCGATCGCGATAATTTCATCAAATTTATGAACAACCTTAATCTGCAAACTCCTAAAAAAATGATGGAAGCTGTTCCTGCCAATCTAGGCTGTGGGGTCGTTTCCGCAGCTTAAAGTAGTACTTTTTGCTTCAGGAAATAGGGAATTAGGGAAATCGATCAATTATTATTCTCTAAATCCCAAAGTCCCCATTTTTTCAGTAATGATTAAGAAGCTAAAGCAACTTCAACTATCTCTTGTAATTCACCACTTTTATACATATCGATCGCGATATCAGAACCGCCAACAAATTCTCCATTAACATAGATTTGGGGAATAGTTGGCCAGTTAGAATATTCTTTAATTCCCTGACGAATCTCGGGATCTGCTAAGACATCTACTGCTTTAAAATCTACTCCTAATGTGTTGAAAATTTGCACTACATTGTTTGAGAAACCACATTGGGGCATCAATTTCGACCCTTTCATAAAGATTAAGACTTTATTGTCTGCAACCAATTTGTCAAGTTTCGCTTTTAGTTCTGGTGTCATAATTAATATTATTATTCCTGTTTAATGTTGATCAATAACTGATGACTGTTAACTGTTAACTGTTAACTGATAAGTTTTGGGGGTATAGGTTTGTAACGATAAAGCATGTATTGTTTCTGATGCCATTGCCTCTTGAACAGCAGCATAGACCATTTGATGTTGTTTAACTTTAGATTTACCGTCAAATTCATCGGATACTATGATCGCCTCAAAATGTTGCCCGTCGCCAGTCACTTGAACTTGGGCTTCGGGAAATTTTGTTTGAATCATACTCTCTACCTGTTGGGGACTGATCATAAATTATGAAGTATGAGGAAAGAACGGATAAGCAATAATGAGATAATTATAATTATTATCGGCTTGAATTGGAATTGGATGTGGAATAAGGATCTTCGACAAAGCCAATTTCAAAAAGTTGTTGATAGGATTTAGTTCCCAACTCACTTGTAGGATTTTGGGAGCGAATAACTTGGATTAAGAGCGGCACAGATAGTTCAGGTTTTTCTTGTGCCCGATGAACCAAGGCTAATTGATAGGTCGCTTCGTCTCGCAGTTGACCTGTTTCTAAAGCTTTGTCTCTTTGCTCTTGGGCAATCCGATTTTCGATTCCCGAAAAACTTTCTGAGAGTTGTAGATAAAAATTGGATAGTTGATTAAATACCTGACGAGCTGCTTGTAGTTTATCAACGGCAAGATCATACTCTTGGTTGTCGATCGCGGCACTTGCTTCCGACATTAATTTTTTACCGCCTTGCAAGCTAAGAAGACTATCGGATTGATAGGGAGTTGTAACTTCATCAGAATCTGTTGTGGTAGGGGTAGATTCTTGAGCTACTACGGGAAGAGTAGAGATTAGGCCCCAAGCTAATGATAATGACAATAGGGAAGTTATTTTAGTACGCATAATACTGGAGATTAACATGTTGTAGCTTTTTCTATTGAATTAAATATCACTTAAGGTTTTGTAAGGTTTTGCGCATTCTATCATTTTCAAGTGAAAGATTGTCTGAATTATAGGCCATGAATTCAAAAATATGAATTATAAAAATATCGATAACGGAGTTCCCAGGACATACAAAAGTGAAATTTTTTTCGACTTACCTGATTTTAGTTGTTTTACCTTTTTCTTTACTCTTTAATGGCTGTAAGTCAGATTCTCTGGTGAGCGAATTGTTACCGCAAGATCCCAGTCTTGAAGTTTATTTTAATCATCGGGAAGCTGGGCAAGTTACTTATCGCGATCGCTATCGTAATATTGAACGTTCGGGAGACGATTTAGAGACAGTTATTATAGAAGCCATTAATAATGCTAATATTAGTATTGATCTGGCCGTTCAAGAGTTACAATTACCAGAAATTGCTCATGCTTTAGTCAAGCGTCATCGCTCAGGAATTAGAGTTAGAGTTATTCTAGAAAATCAATATAGTCGTTCTTTAAGTGATTTAAGTCGTCAAGAAATTAGAACTTTCACGAGTCGAGAACGCGATCGCTACAATCAATATTTAACCTTAATAGATATTAATCAAGACGAAACTCTCAGCCAGCAAGAGATAAATTCACAGGATGCTTTAGTTATCTTGAAAAATGCAGGAATCCCCCTAATTGATGATACGGCAGACGGTTCTAAGGGCAGTGGTCTGATGCATCATAAATTTATGGTGATTGATGGAAAAATTATGGTAACCGGCTCGGCTAATTTTACCTTAAGTGGTATTCATGGCGATTATAGTAATTTGGAAACTAGAGGAAATGTTAATAATTTACTGAAGATTACTAATTCTCAGGTTGCTAGTTTATTCACAGAAGAATTTAATTATATGTGGGGTGATGGAGAAGGAGGAAGTGATGATAGTCAGTTTGGCCTCGATAAAATTTGGCGATCGCCCAAAACCATTACTTGGGACAATACAACAGTTACAATTCAGTTTTCTCCTACTTCTAAAAGTCAAGATTGGTCAAATAGTACTAATGGTTTAATCGGCAAAACTCTTCGGGAAGCTAATTCGACAATTGATCTGGCTTTATTTGTTTTTAGTGAGCAGCAAATAGCTAATATTTTAGAGAAAAAGTACCAATCGGGAGTAAACATTCGAGCCTTAATCGATAAGGATTTTGCTTTTCGTTATTACAGTGAAGGGTTGGATATGTTGGGAGTTGCCTTGCCTAACAAATGTAAATATGAAAAAGACAATAATCCTTGGTCTAAGTCGATCAATGAAGTGGGAATTGCTGGTCTAACTAGAGGTGATAAGCTACATCATAAATTCGGGATTGTTGATAATAATACGATTATTACGGGTTCTCAAAATTGGTCGAATACGGCAAATATTAATAATGACGAAGTAGTTTTAATTATTAAAAATTCTACTGTTGCTGCCCATTTCCAACAAGAATTTAATAGACTATATGGTAATTCTAGTTTAGGATTACCGCAACATATTGCGAATAAAATCAAAGCAGAACAACAAAAATGTAGTTAAAGATGATTAATGTATAAAGTGAGGTATGGAACAAATAATGATCACACTGTAATCCTTCAGACATTCCGTATCTTCTAGATTTTGCGATTCCTGTTCCCTATTCCCTATTCCCTATTCCCCAGCGCGTAGCGCTATAAATGATGATTAATGTTCAACCTTCACTGGAATTTATTCCCCCAGCTTTTAATCCTCTCGTTTTGCAAGGATCGCGATCGCTGGTACCTTTCTGGTTACGTTACAGCCAGGGCATTCCTGAAGTTCGAGTCGATAATGCAGAAGAATTAATCGAGCTTTATCGTCAGTTTAACCAGGGAAAAACCCGATTTTTGTTAGCTTTTCGTCATCCTTCGACTATCGATCCGCCCTGCATCAGTCAGTTATTGTGGAATTTGTTGCCCCAAATTGCGCAAAAATCAGGTAATCCGCTTAATTTTCCAGTTCATACCCATTTTATTTACGATCGCGGCATCCCTCTATGGGCAGGCCCCAAGGTAGGATGGTTAATCTCCAAGTTGGGAGGAACTCCCATTCGCCGTGGAACTTTAGATCGTCAAGGTTTGCGATCAATTCGGGATTTATTTGTGAATGGGAAATTTCCTCTAGCTGCTGCCCCTGAAGGTGCTACCAATGGTCATAATGAAATTATTAGTCCCCTCGAACCAGGAATTGCTCAATTCGGGTTTTGGTGTCGGGAAGATTTACAGAAAGCTCAGATTGATGCGGGCGTCGCGATCGCGCCGTTGGGAGTTAGATATCATTTTTTTGAAGCACCTTGGCAATCTCTAGAAAAACTATTATCCCAACTTGAAGTTGATAGCGGGTTACAAGCCCAGGCATCAGCTAGTATGGGTTTAACAAATGGTGTTGATCTAACGCCGACCCAAGAAAAACTATTTTATAGCCGACTTTATCAACTGGCTGAACATTTACTCTCGTTGCTGGAAGAATTTTATAGTAAGTTTTATCGGCAAGCTATTGCCTCAGAAAATGAAGATTTACCATACCGTCTTCAGGCTTTGTTTAATGCGGCCTTAAGCGTTACCGAACAAGCTTTTGCTGTTAAACCTAATGGGAATCTAAGCGATCGCTGTCGTCGAGTTGAGCAAGCTGCTTGGGATCGGATCTATCGTGATGATATCGCGGAGTTGGAAAGTCTCGCCCCAGCAGTGAAAGGTTTGGCTAATTTAGTAGCATCAGAAGCGGAATTACGTCTTTGGCATATGCGCCTAGTGGAAAATTTGGTGAGTGTCACGGGACGATATGTTGCCGAAAAGCCGACGGTGGAGAGGTTTGCTGATACTATTTTGCTGTTGTGGAAAATAGTAGCTCGGCTCAAGGGAGAATCTAATCTAAAGCAGCCGTTCTTGGGAGAGAAATGGGCGCAGTTTACGGTACAGAAACCTCTTATGGTTGCTAATTATTGGGATGATTACAAGTCTAATCGTCGTCAAGCTGTGGCTAAGTTAACCCAGGATTTACAAACTTCCTTGGAAAACGCGATCGTTTCATAAGAGTTTGCTCGAACAAGTATTTAGGAATCAAGTTTCGGGATCAGAAGATTCAGGGTTTGGGGACGAAGGCTCTAAATCCTCTTCACTGGTCGTTAATAGATTCTTGGGAATATCTAATTCAGAATTGTAACAACGAGAAAAGCTATCTGATGAAGCAGTATTGTTAATTTGATTGCGCTTGCGCTCGATTGAATAACCTTCAATTTGAGCCTGTGTAACCTTGAGAGTCATGTAGATGTCTGATTGGGTTTCCGAAGGCAGGATATTTTTGCCAATTTCTTCACTACTAGTAGGATCGGAGCCAAAACCGAAAAAGTTAATTCCACCACGAGAATGACTTATATCGTTCCAGTAAACTCCCTCGAATCCAAAATAATTTAGCTTTTCCATCTTTTCTTTATCGAGACCGATTTTTTCTGGGGCCAGAATTAGGCATTCTAGAGGGCCTCGGGGAGCAATGAATAGTCCGTATGTTCCCTCGGATAAGGAGCCATTATTAATTATTTTTTTTACTTGCTTGAATGATTGAATAATTTCGGGCTTGCTATCGGATTTATCATCTGATTCAGACTTGAATATATAGATATCTATGGGTCTACCAAAGGTGACATCGATATCTAATGTGTAGTCTAGCTTGCGATTATTTTTAATCCAAAAAACTTCTTTTGAGCCAATGGGAATGTTAATCTCTTGATTTAATAAATCTACTTTTTTTAATAATGTGGTTTGTGAAGACGTTCCCAACTTGCCAGAGTAATTAAGAGCATTACAAGCTGATAACAGGCTAACAGGAATCAACAAAAGTATCGCTTTTAGGAATTTTACCAGCATTTAGTGACTTTTTGAATTATTGATTTGACTGCCCATGATAACATAATACACAGGCAATTCGTTTATTTTTGCACTTTATTTACTTATTCAATTTAAGGAATAAAATTACATCTTATTGTTTATGTTATATGTATTTTCACGTATATGGTATTGGCGATCGCGTAATTCCATTTCTTCATCGCTACTTCATAAACAAATGGTTTTCTCAGCGATCGCGCTACAGTTGAAAGATGATATGCGATCGCGCAATCTCAGACAAAAACAGCTTACAATATTTTCGGGCTAAAATAACATAGAGAATTTAATCGAATAAACCCAATTAGGAATGGAAAAGATTATTAACTTGCACATAGAGAAACTTCCAGAAGGTTACTATTTGGCAACGACAGAAGATATTCAAGGACTTGTTGTTCAAGGAAAAACCATCACTGAAACTCTAGAAATTGCTCGTGATGTTGCCCAAAAGTTACTTGAATCTCAGGCAGATATAATTCTTAGTCCTGTTAGGGACATTAAGGTCTATTTTGAGGCAAGCAAATATTAAACCTGAAAATTTTCTACGAAAAGCTCGCTAGCATCTATTAGTACGATCGCGTTAATCCAGAGACTAATATTTAAACTCACTTTAAACAGAGATTAGTTTCGCGATCGGTAAAGGTTTACCTGTAGCTTGTAAATTTAAGATTAATTCTTCCATCACTTCTAATCCATTTTGTAGTGCTTCTTGGTAAGTACTTCCGTGAGATACAGGCTGCATAATTTCATCAGCAAAGTCGGGAAGATAAACTAAATAGCATTCATCTTCTTGACTCCAGGCAATATTAACTTGATATTTAGAATTCATTTTTTGCTCTCCTTATAGCTTTTTTGACCTGTTTTTCAGGATAAGCTTTAGCATCTGCACCATCTTTACCAGGAAGGTTTACTCTAATGGTACTACCAGGATATTGATATATGGAGTGACTTCCTTTTCCGCGTTTGAG
>JBCCYD010000166.1:0-11876 GCA_039190385.1 Cyanobacteria bacterium P01_F01_bin.143
AAAATCTCTAAAAAACTCGAAATATTTTTAAAAACAGTTTTTTCATCTGCGACAATTTTTCTCTCAAGTAAAAGCATTACTGGTGGTGTCCTCTGGAATCGAGAGATAGCAGAGGCATTAATGGCAACTGATTTTGGTATTTTATGTCTTACTCCAGATAATATTGATAGTCTTTGGATACATTTTGAAGCAGGTGCACTTAGCAAACATTATAATGATGCTCGTGTAATTCCCTTATTATTTGGTGTTGGACCTGCTGCTCTAGTCAATACACCATTGACTCAATTTCAATATGTTAAAGCAGATGAGATAAAACAAGTTCGACAAAAAATCGTTGAGCAAATTAATCGTTTTGTAAGTCAAGGGAACAGAGATTCGGAGATGATTGATGCCCTTATGAATCTTTACTTGTCAGATGTTCTAAAACCAAGCCAAGATATTTTAAGTAATGCTAGTAAAAGAGTTAGTTTACAGGATAAACAAAAAGCTAAACTTGACTTAAATACAGTAATTAATAAGACAGAAACTCCAATTAACGTAAGAAATAACTTTTTTCAATTATTCAAGAAAGTAACAGAAGAACAAGAAGTGGTAATTATTAATTGCCAAGAAAGTGAGAATGTAGCCTTAATTGCTGAATCAGAATTAAGAAATCTTGTAGAAACAGTTCATCTATTGCGCTCCCCAATTAATTCATCTCGGTTATTTGCGGCTTTATCAGATTCAAAAAATGGCAAAATCCCCTCTCAAAGCTTAGAAGAACTATATGAGGAATTAGAGATTGAGCAAGAAAAAGCGTGAGCCAAAACCAAAAATAACGATAATTCAACGTAGTCTTGGCTTTAGTTCCCAATTTAAGGAAGATTTGGCTTGGTGGTTTCGACAAGATAAAAAGAAGGCTAACAAAATTTTAGATCTGATTACTGCTATTACAGTCGATCCATTCCAAGGAATTGGCAAACCAGAACCTTTAAAATATCTAGATTCTGATACCTGGTCGCGAAGAATAGACCTCGAACACCGATTAATATATCGTGTTAGTGAAACTCAAATAGATTTATTAACTTGTCGTTATCATTATCAATAGCCCAAAAAGTTTAGTAAGTATAAGGATCATCAGGAGTGGGAATAATTTTTATATCAGTTGCCGCAACAACTAGTTGACGTTTTTCTCTGATTTGATCTGCGCGATCGCGGACAGCCACCGTAGCAGTTGCCATTTTTCCTCTAACTTCTAACCAAGTATCGGGAGAATATTTTCCTATATCATTTACTTG
Organism: Cyanobacteria bacterium P01_F01_bin.143; assembly: GCA_039190385.1. Taxonomy (GTDB): domain Bacteria; phylum Cyanobacteriota; class Cyanobacteriia; order Cyanobacteriales; family Xenococcaceae; genus Xenococcus. The sequence continues at coordinate 1,278 of JBCCYD010000166.1, forward strand.
AACGGGAATTCCAATAGGGGAAGCATCCACAGCACAACAAGTAATAATAAAACGGGCTAGCAAAAAATAGTTATCAGGCAATTCAGGCAAATCAACCACAAATCCTGTAATGTTAACTGGCAGTCCTTGATAGGCATCGGGTTCGGGATAGGCATTGAGCGTTCTTACCCAATCTATCAGTGATCGCTCTTCTGGTTTCGTCTTCGCAACAAAGGCTTGAGGTTGGGCATGGGTCGCTGGCAACGTGTCGGTTACTCCTCTTTGTAAGGCAGTGGCACTAGTTAAAACATTGGGAGGAATCAGCAATCCCGCGATCGCGACTGTTAATAACAACATACTGCCGAAACCAGGAGGAAATAGAGTAATATGTTCACTTTTATCAGTAGGATTTTTTCGCGAATTAATCAAGGATAAACTACGAAATACCCCAAGTATCACCAAACAAATACTGCTACCCAACATCAATAAAAAATAATTAGGATGAATCAGCAATTTATACTGGCCAGTTATGGCATATCTCAACAATAAAATTGCCCAAGTCAACATCGCCAGAATTCCTAACCAAGGAATAAACCGAGAAAAAGGATTACGTCGTCTAGAAAATGATTTCCTTCTCATACCGCTTAACACAATTTTCAGTTTTTAATTCTCAATTCTCAATTTTCAAACTCGCGCGTTCCCTTGCGCCTGACGGCGGCGCGGGGTCGCTCGTCAATTTCTTCCTGATTTTCTCTAAAAATCTTTCCAGCCACAACTTACGCGATCGCCAGTAACCGAAATCCCCAACTAGTGATTTATGCTCTGTCCTAAAATCAAAAAAATCATTTATCTCTTGCAATATAACTTCCAATCTCGGCAATAAATTCTCTTCCTTATATTGCTCAAAAAATCCAGCAGGTAAATTTGTAACTTGCTCTGAGTTGATCACCTGTAAAATTCTCTGGAGATCATATTCTAGAGAGTAACAACCAATTTTATGAAAATTGAAACCAGGATCTAGATAATCAGCCAAACCATGATTAACACTAGAAAATATCTGACAACCACAAGCTAAGGCTTCTAATGGAGGCAAGCCAAAACCTTCTGTAACTCCGCTAACACCCCAATATTCTGCTGAGTCATAAAGATATATTTTACTACGATTAAATATTCCCGCTAAATCTTCTACATAACCATCAATAACTTTGATATGACAATGAGATTGCAAAGCAGGAATCAATTTTTGTCGGACATATTGAGACAACTTACGAGTTTGCAACAAAACATCAATATCTCTAGGCATTTGTTGATTAGAAAACTCTTGCCCAATTTGATTCGGCAAATAATAAATTAAACTATTAGGCGATTTTTGTCCCCAATAACCCATTGAGTTCCGACTAACCGTAATTATCGGAATATTGGCCGGCAAACGAAAACCATAACCTGCACTATGAGCATGGTAAATAATATTATAATCACCTAATTTACTAATCAGTTTGGGAACATCAAAACCCCAACTAACAACGAAAATACAATCCTGTAAATTATCTTGCTGTAAAAGATCTGTGAGGAAAATATGATCACTTTCTTTTTGGCGATAAGTAACGATTTCCGCTTCACAGATCCGGCTGGCTAAGTTAATAGTTTTTAACTCTGCCCAGAGTCCACCGCCACCAAACTTACCTTTTGTCCCAGGAAGCAAAAAGTATATTTTTCTCATAGTTGATGTTGGTAGTTATTGATAAGATTTATACTTGAGCTCTTCTTGAGCGGCCAGTATACTGACCATGAACACTAACCATATAGGGCACCATATAAGTTACAATTCCCGACACCCAGCGTCCATTAGTCATTTCTCCTTGGATTAAAGCACTTCCATGATTAATCGTAAACAAGATTGAACCGACAACCATTGCTACTCTCACGGCTGTTGATGCCAGTTTAGGGTTTATTAAGGCAAAAATATACTCTCTTAAAGCTTTCATTTATATTATTAAAGATTATTAAGGTTTTTACAAATCTTAATCTTTTTATTCTAAATAAGCAACTCTACCTAGTAGATACTTAGAAAATACGCACATTAGCAAGCACAATATGTATAAGTTTCTTAATGTCAACTGATAACTGATGACTGTTAACTGATAACTGTCTTTAGCCAGACAATGAAAGTTGTGCCAGGAAATTGAGTATCTTTGGCAATATTGTTCGGGCTAAAAAGCTCAATATTACCCTGCATTTGTGTAATTAACTTTTTCGCGATCGCTAGACCTAAACCCGTACCAGGAATCTCTCCTGATGCCTGAACACCTCGATAATGCCTTTCAAAAATATGTTCTTGATCTTCGGAGGGGATTCCATAACCAGTATCGCTAATCACAACCCCTAATAAATTATCTTTAGAACTTATGGCTATGATCACTTGACCTGATGCGGGAGTATACTTAATTGCATTATCGATTAGATTATTAAATATTTCAGTTAGCGCTTTAGCTTCGCCATAAACTTGGGGGAACTCATCTGGAATGTCAGTAATGAGTTTAATTTTTTTAGTTTCCGCGATCGCTTCAACGGAAATGAGCAACGGATTTAAAATACTTGGCAAATTTATAACATCCAAGTTATCTGTTTTTCCAGGAAGTAAAAAATTATTATTACTAGTATTCTTATTGTCTTGATTCTCTGATAATCGGATCGAAGTAGTACTCAAAGTTAAAGGTAGATCTTCCTCTGTTTCTTGTCTTAACTCGGATTCAAATTGTTGCAATAAGTTTGCAAGATGATCACTCTCTCGAAGAATGCTTTGGGCAATCGAACGTTCCCGCGATTCTGAGGTAAAACGTTTTAATAATAATTTGCTAAATGTCCGTAACGCCGTGAGTGGATTGCGCAATTGATGCAACAAATCATCCGTGCGATCTTGCTCCCAATCAAATAAATTTTGTTGTTGAGTCAATTGTTCTCGATACCATTGTGATTGACGTTCCAAGAAACGCGCGATCGCCAAAGATTTGGCAATATCTTCCACTTGTTGCAACTCCATTTTTTGCCAATTGCGATCTTCTCTGCCTGTAACCAATAGCCCTAAAACCACATCCTCATAGATCAAAGGGACAATGAGTTTTTTCGTGGCCAAATTTTGTGCTGACAATTGTTGCGGCTGGGGATCTTCAGTTATCGAATCTGGAGGTAATATCGAAGAATTGGGATTAATCGCGGTTGTTTGCTGCCATATTGCAGGGAAATCTTGCCCAGGCAGTTGCTGAGGTAAATCAAGCTTATTTTGGGGATAAACAAAGAAAGGAAGCAGATTTGTTTCAGTGTTATCTAGTCTTTCCTCTGTTAGATAGACTACAGCCCAAATAGCTCCTAATGCTTGAGCCAATAATCTTATTTGAGATTGGCATAAAGCTGTAAATTCTGCGCTTGCAACAGCATAGGGATGAGACATTAATCGACAAAAATACCTAATTAACTTTTTTAGTAATTGCTATAGCAAGGGATAGCTTGCAATTAACGATAATTATCACAATTGGTCTACTCTCTAAGTTAGAATTACTAACATCAAAGTGCTTGATTTTATTTGATAATTACGCTACAATCTATCCAGGTTTTGTAACTGAGATTACATTAATTATTAATATAAATAGGAGGTCACTGGGTTGGCAAGAAAACGCAAACGCAAGAGTCGCCGTCGCCAAGAAGGACGCAAAATTCTAGAGCTAGTTCCTTATTATAATATCGAAAGTGGCGAAGATAAACCCGTAACCGCAGCCCGCAAGTACATAGCTTCCATTGGAATCGTCCCCCCAGCACTTTTAATAGTGAGAAGGAACGAACATACAACAGACCGTTATTTCTGGGCAGAAAAGGGTTTGTTTGGAGCACAGTATGTCGAAGAAAATCATTTCCTTTTCCCTAGTTTACAATCTATAGAGATCGCAGACAAGGCAGAGAAGAAAACTGTTGCAACTGCTAATAGCGCGGGCTGAAAATTAAATAATCATCTATACGAAAATAAGTATAACAGTATTGGGGGCGTTTTCTGCGTCCCTTATTTCTGTTATCTTTTATAGATCAAACAGCTTGATAAGTCCTGTATTTTGCCCTAATAATTACGGATTAATGAGCTGGATTGTCCAATCGCCGTTAGATTGTAGTTGATACAAACAACGATTTTGAGGCTTTGTTCTCAATTGCAGGTGATCTACTTTTTCCGGATTGAACAACAGCAAACAAAAATTATCCACTGGTTCGGTCGCTGAATCTATTGCAGAATCAAATAAGCTTAAATCATTGGTTCTCGGTGCCCCGGGAGTAGGCCAGCCAAATTGCGATCGCGCATTATCAGAAATTTTTTGCCAAGCGATTTGACGCGCCTTGAGCAAATCGGCATTATTATTAGTCTCATCAATTAATAATAAATTGCCTGAAATTCGGAATTGTTCCTTGGTTTTAGCAAAATACCAGCAAATTTCTGCTCCAGGTTGATCAGCAATCTGGGAAACCTTTTCACTACGAGAGTCGGTAATGATTTGGATTCGATTACTAGATTGGAGAAATCCCCGAAAGACTACCGTACGATTTTTCGGTAATCCTTCAGGACTAACAGTCGCTAATTGAAAGTAACGACTATGATGTTTAGCTCGATTGCGATGTAGAGCACTAGCTAAGTGCGATCGCCATTCTGGTAAGTTATTATCCATGTAAAATTTAATTCTGATAAAAACTTACTTGATAACTGATAACTGATAACTGATGACTGATTTAGTTTCAGCCTTGTAATTTCTTGCCTAATAACTGATTGGTTAATTTGGGATCAGCTTTTCCTCCAGTTTTCTTCATCACCTGTCCGACAAAGAAGCCTCGAAGTTTGGTTTTTCCATTACGGAATTTTTCCAATTCATCGGGATGGGCCGCCAAGACTTCATCAATAATTTTTTCAATTTCCCCTGTGTCAGAAATTTGAATCAAACCTTTCTTCTCGACTAATTCTTTGGCTGAACCACCTTTAGTGAGCAATTCGGGGAGAATATCCTTGGCAATCTTGCCACTAATGGTGCCTTTGGTGATTAATTCGACTAATTCAGCGAGAATTTCGGGTTTAAGGGCTATTTCATCAATTTTGAGGTTATTGTTTTTGAGATAAGCTGCAATATCGCCGATTAGCCAATTTGCTACTTGTTTGCCATCTACTCCAGTGGAGATCGCAGTTTCAAAATATTCTGCTAGAGCGCGATCGTCAGTCAAAATCCTAGTATCGTAAGCTGACAAGCCATAATCTGCTTGATAGCGATGACGTTTGGCTATAGGCAGTTCGGGTAATTCGCTTTTCCAAGTTTCTAGTTGTTCGGGGGAAACTTCGATGGGGGGTAAGTCTGGTTCAGGGAAATAACGATAATCACTAGAACCTTCCTTTAAACGCATACTTTTAGTGCGGCCACTGCCTTCATCCCAAAGACGAGTTTCTTGATAGATCGGTTCATCGTTTTCGATCGCTTCGATTTGTCTTTCAATTTCATAATCGATCGCTTTTTGGATCGCGCTAAAGGAGTTCATATTCTTGATCTCAACTTTAGTACCAAATTCTTTTTGACCTATGGGACGCACGGAGATATTGACATCACAACGTAGAGATCCTTCCTGCATTTTGCCATCGCTTATTCCCAAGTACAGCATGATACGGCGTAATTCTTGGGCATATTCGGCGGCTTCTTTTCCTGTGCGCAAATCAGGTTCAGAAACAATTTCTACTAGGGGAATACCTGCACGATTGAAATCTACAAGAGAATAGGTCGAACCATCAAGGCGATCGCTTCCTCCATGATTAAGTTTGCCCGCATCTTCTTCCATATGGAGGCGAGTAATCCCAATTTTTTTGCGGATTGGTTCAGCTTTGGGTTTATCAGCAATTTCAATTTCGATCCAGCCATGTTCGCCGATGGGGAGATCGAATTGGGAGATTTGATAGTTTTTTGGTAAATCAGGATAAAAATATTGTTTGCGATCGAATTTACTGTAGGGTGCCACCTGACAATTGATAGCTAAACAAGCTTTGACTGCATATTCGAGAACTTTCTCATTGAGTACGGGAAGAACCCCAGGATAGCCAAGACAAATTGGCGAAACATTGGTATTGGGATTATCGGGGTCGAATTTAGTAGATTCACTACTGAAAATTTTAGTTTCGGTGTTGAGTTGACAATGGGTTTCGAGCCCAATCACAGCTTCGTATTCTGTTTTTGCTGGAGCAGCGCTTGTCATAATGTATCGCTAGAGTAATTGATATCTATAGGATCTTTATTGTAAGTCCAATCTTTAGATACAGAAAAATATCTTATCCTTAATTAATAAGTGTTCTATTTTAACTAAATAGAAGGTGAAATGATAATTTAATCAAAAAAAGATGTTGGCAAGAATATATTGATATTTAGTTATTGGGGGTAAATATGGTTAGTACAGGGTTAATATTGGCAATTTGTTTGGCTCTAATTCATGGTTTTGTCGCAGAATTGCCCATTTTTTCAATCATTCCCCGATTTCGATGGATATCATTTGCGGGAGGAGTGTCGCTTAGTTATGTGTTTCTAGAAATATTCCCCGAGCTTAGCCATGCCCAAGAAGAACTTCAACACAGTGAAATTGGACTGTTAAAGTATTTAGAAAATCATGTTTATATCTTGGCCTTAATCGGGTTGATAGTGTTTTATGGATTGAATTTATTAGCAATCAGGACTAAATCGCTTCGGCAATCACAAAATTCAAGAGAAGATGACAGCACAGCTAGTTTTTGGGTTCATATCATTGCTTTTGCCTTTCTCAACGTCATTTCTGGTTACCTATTGCAAGAGTTGAGTGAACATACCTTAATCAATTGCATTATCTTTTTTATTGCTATTGCCCTGCACTTTTTTATTATCGATGAACATCTGCGAGAACATCATGAAGACCAATATGATAAGCAAGGTCGTTGGGTTTTAGTGGCAGCAATTATCTTAGGGGCAGTTCTTGGTGAAACTTATCATCTCAATGAAGCTGCGATCGCGATAATTTGGTCATTTTTAACTGGCAGCATGATTCTTAATGTTCTGAAACGAGAACTACCGGATGAAAAAGACTCTTGTTTTGGTTCTTTTATTGCAGGAACAGCTCTCTTTTCAGCTCTTTTACTTTTAATATAATCGCCAAAAATCAACGTCCTTTCAATGGTCAATGTTTAATGATTAATGTTTAATGGTCAATATTTAATGATCAATGTTTAAAGGTTATGGAAAAATGATCTCAGAGATTTTTCAGATTAATTTAGAAAAATCTCATTTAGTTTATTGTTGGTTCTCAGACAAGTGCAATTTAATGTCTTAATACAATATCCTATCTATTAGAAGGAAATTAAATATGACTCAAACAATTGAATTGGCAAGTTTTCAAGCCGATAGTCCTAATCTACCTGATAGCCTACAACATTTAATTTTTCTCTTATCGCAAACCAAAAACTTAACCTCGAAGCAAGTCTATCAAAGCGTACAGAAAGCTCAAATTAAGCAAGAAGAGCTGATGTCTTGGGCAACCTTTGATCATCCAGTGACTCATAGCTATGGTCGTCAGTTGGTTTATGATGGTGGCTATTTTGAGATTATGGTGATGTCTTGGGTACCAGGAGATGTCAGCGCGATTCATGATCATGGAGCAACTCAATGGGGCGCAGTTCAATGTTTCGGTCAGGGGAGCCATTGGGCATATCAATTGAATAATCAGGTATTAGAAACTACAGAATATCAAGAATTTTCTCCTGGACAAATAGTCAGAGTGAATCACGACTTAATTCATCAAATGGGCAACTATAGCCAAGATTCTTTCCTTTCTTTGCATGTTTATGGCATTAGTAATGAATCTCCTTCGATTACGGGAGATGCTCGTATTTTCGATCTTTTTGAGCAAAGTATTCAATATACCGATGGCGGAGTCTTTTTCTGTTTGCCAGAGGCAGATATTTCTCGTAAGACTTTTGGCTTAAAATCTGATAATGCTAGTAAATTAAGACATCATCAACAAATGCGATCGCGAGTTGCTACGATTCTCGAAACTTCTCCTGCGGACTCAGCATATTGGCAAAGTAGAGCAATTCAACTAGATCGAGAAATTGCCAAATTTAAATAACATTTAAAATTCCTAATTAAAATCTCCGAATGAGTAAAATTTCTCTCGATCTGATTAATCCTAAGTTGCTGCTTGTTGGTTCACGCGCGATCGCAGCTTTACGTCCTGCCGTGATTGCTTTTCTGGTCAGTCAAGGTACCAGGCTTAGTGGCGGAGCCGAAACGCCGATTTCCTTTTGTAATGTATTGTTTGTGGGTAATTTCTGTGCCGCGATCGCAGTTGCTCTATGGTTTAATTTTCCATCGATTGTTGCCGAGATTAAAACATTAGAAAAGAAAGTATTAATTGCCCTATTTATTAATGGTTGTTTAGCCGCATTATTATCCGCTCTAATTTTTCTAGGACTAAACTATACATCAGTAACCAATGCCGTTTTACTAGGCAGATTTGGCCCGGTACTATTTGCCTTAGCTGGTGCGTTTTTCTTGGGTAAAAAAATCACAAAATTAGAATTATTTGGCTTTGGCTTGATTTTTGTCGGCATCGGAGCAATTACCTTAAAAGAAAGTATGTATCAAATCAATCGAGGTGATCTCTTGATTTTGGCATCGGCATTTGTTTATATGACTACTTCCTTAATTGGAAAATTAACGCTTTCAGGGAAATCGAGTTTAGGAGTAGTGGTTTTTACCAGAAATTTTATTTCTTCCGTTATTTTCTTTATCATTGCCAATGTTTTGTTTGGGTTTGATCATTTTGGGGATGTATTTTCTGGACAGCTATGGATTGTTATGTCTATCTATGCCCTAATTATTATTGTTGCTGGTCAATTACTTTGGTATGCTGCTTTAGGAAAATTGGATTCGAGAACGGTTGGTAGTTTGGCTTCTCTTTCCCCAGTTTTTGGAGTTATCTATGCTTATTTTTTGAATGGAGAGCGGCCTTCAACTGTGCAGGTAAGTGCCTTCTTTGTCATTATGATTGGTCTCGCAATTTCTAATTTAGGAAAAGCTAAACCAAAACAAAAAGAATTAGATCTTGATAAAATGCCCCAACCTGAATGTTCAGCTAACGCTTAATCAGTTATCAGTTAACAGTCAACAGTTATCAGTTGGTAGCTAATATTTAATACTTTGTTTTTGAATTTTATGAATATTTTACTAATTTGTAATCCGCAACTTTATCCTAGTCTTGATTATGATGTTCCTAATTGTTATTTGGGATTGGCACAAAGAAAGGATGTCAATTTATTTCATTTAGATTCTCGGCAAGTTATGGCACAAGAGCCAGGTTCTCATTATATTTCAGTAACAAAGATTCCCGAGCAATTCACTTATCAAGATTTTCAAGAATTAGAAAAAAAACCTCAAGATTTATATTCTTTACAGGATTTTGATCTGGTTTTTTGTCGTACTTTAAAACCATTTCCCCCTGGCTATCTCGATCGCCTGAGTTCTTGGGAAAAATTTACTAAGTTTGTCAATAGCCCTAGCCGTAAAGCAGAGCAAATTTCTGCTGATTTTTTATTTAAAGTAGCGAAAAATTGGATTCCTGAAACTATCGTGACTGATGATTGGCAAGAGGCTCAAGTATTTTGGCAAAAGCATCAAACCATTGTTTCCAAACAAGTTAACAGTTGTGGCGGGCGTGGTGTTTTCAAGATTTGGTACGAGCAGGGTTTATTTCAAGTTGATAATTTCCAAGTTGGTTTGCGTTCTTTTGAGCATTTTTCGGAAGTTATGGATTATGCCCAAGGATCAACTCAGGCTCCGTTGCAATTGGTGCGTTATCTTTCTCAGGTCAATCAAGGAGATAAACGAATTGTTGTAGTTGATGGGGAAATTTATGGAGCTTATATTCGTCGTTCTAAAACTGGTCATTGGGTTAATAATGTCAGTGGTGATGGGGAATGTATCTTAGCTGATGTGAGTGATGGAGAAAGAGATGCGATCGCGGATACGGTGAAGGCTTACCAAGAGCGTGGGTTGCATACTCTCGGCTACGATTTTTTACAGAATGATGATGGCGAATGGTGTATTTCTGAGATTAATGCGGGAAATATTGGGGGCTTCTTTCGGTTGCAGCAATTGACCCAAACTCCCGTGATGGATCGCTTTATTGACTGGCTCGTTTCAAAGGCAAATAAAAACTACTCTCTTATTAGCTAAGTACCAATGAAGGAAGTTAAGAAATGTGATTGATAGGGATTGGTGCGGTTTGATTTCCTCTAAATTAATTAATATAAGCTTTCAATTATTTGAGGATGGTATAAACGTGAATGGTGATCGTAATACTGAGCAAAAGGGAAACTTTGGCATTGGACAGGCAAATGGTGCAGAGATTAGCGGCAATTCAACAGTGGCAGGAGAAATAATTCAATCAAATGTCAACTTAGATATCCATGTCAACTCTCCAAATAATTCAGGTATTTCCCCGTTGCCTTTAGATCGTAGCCTAAATAGCAGTGTTTTATTTGAAATTAAAATATCTGGTGAACTGACGAATGATCAGGAAGCGAAATACAAA
>JBCCYD010000167.1:0-11870 GCA_039190385.1 Cyanobacteria bacterium P01_F01_bin.143
CGCGATATTATTCAAGATTATCAAGATGGTTTTGATTTATTAGATTTAACTGGTGGTTTATCCTTTGGTAGTCTGACTATTAATCAAAATGGAGCAAATACTGACATCCTAGAAACTGCTACTAATGAAATTTTAGCTACTTTGATTGGGATAGATGCTACTGCTATTGACAATAGTGATTTTGTGTAAATTTCATAAATAACATATATCTTAGCGACTAAACCCCATCTGTCAAACTAGACGGGGTTTAATTCTCAAAATCAAAATTAAGGATTTCTGAACTAGTCAGGATAATGAACATTAATAGTATTATCTGCTAAAGCACCAGTTGTATTTTCAATAGTTTTAAAACTATAACTACCAGAACTCTCAGCTGTAATATCCATTCTGACGTTTCGGATATCGCCATCTTGTACATCGTCACAACCTAGTATGTCAGTACAAATATAAGTTACATTTAATCCTTCTATATCCCCTTGTTGATTGGCAAATGACAAATCAATAGATGGTGAAATTGTCGTAGTTTCTACCGCAGCACTTCCAATAAGACTCTCCATAGTATCGGCTAATTCAGAACTATAGACACTAGCAAAAGCTCCACTCGTGTCGTTGGCAATACTAGATGCTTGAGAATCGGCATTTAAGCCATGAGTCATACTTTTGTCTGTTGATTCGGTATGAATAGCAACTACGGAAATATTGTTATCGCTCAAAGCTTTAATTACTTCTGCTTGAGATACTGTATTTGTATGGGATTGGGCATCACCAAACCAGACAATAATTTTTTTGGCATCACTGCGCCAGTTGGTATTTTGTCCCGTGCTATATCCATTAATTGCCGCTCCGTTAGTAGCAGCTTGATGCAATCCAAAGAAGTTTCCTTCAGCCCAATCGTTCCCAGAACTAGCTGACCAGTCATTAATCGCCGCGATCGCATCTTCGAGACTGCCACCATCAACAGCAGTCTGTAGTTGATAAGCATTTTCTGCTCCTAGCTCTGAGGTGACGTAGTCACTGGCTTCAAATGTAGAAGAACTTGTATGAAACTGACCATAATTTAGATAAGTAGACTCAGTATAGAACGAAGTCCAATTATCAATCTTTCCCGTATCAACATTCGTTCTTTTAATATCGTATTTATAGCAAATCCAAGACTCTCCCTGTTCGCCGTAGCAGGTATCAGATTCATTTAGATAAGTATATTCATAGTCATAGCTAACAATTTCTCCCGTACCTTCCCATGTAATAGTTTCCTCTTGAGGATCTCCATAGTATGTAGCTACGCCTACTTCGAGATCTTTATACGTGCTTGCTAGGGCATTGAGCAAGGCTTCTGCGTTATCTTGCACGTTTTGAATTGCTGGGCCCATACTATCTGTATTGTCGGCGAGGAATAAGATATCTAATTTGTCTGGAGCCGCCGTAGTAGTTTCAATAATATCGTCTATTTTAATAGTAATTGTTCTATCAAAAGATACGGTTCGTCCGACTCCCATCTCGTCTAGATAATAATCTGGATCTAGAGATCCTGTAGCGTTAATATCATGATCTTCCGAGGAAATAGCTGGTAAATTAGTTAAACTCCCTACCATTAGAGCAACAGCAGCACTGATATATGTGATTTTTTTCAAGTTCAAAAAGTTCATTAGTATGTATGTGTGTTAAGTAAATTTTGATGTTGACCTAAGAATTATTTATTGCGTTATAGATTTAAAAATATCTCGTAAGTATTTTTAGTTTAGTGATTTTAATGACTAATTAATAGCCAAAAAGTTGAATTTTATATAAGCTTTATTCTCAAAGTAATCTATATAAAATCTAGATAAAGTGATTGACTTTATTTATTAGTTCTACGGTTATGGCAAATATGATTTTGATGTAAAATAAATGGTAATATCCCTACTTGGTAGATCAATATATTGTGGAAAATACCCTGATGAGAAAAAAGTAGAAGTATCTCATCAAATAAACCCTTATATTATACAAGTACAGAAATTGGCCTTGCTTAATTACACAAGAGAGAGCCGGGCAAGAAAGGGTAGAATAATTGGGAAAACTCAGCAACTAAAAATTGGCAAAATCAAAATTTATGTTACTACTCACTGGTGATATTGGTGGTACAAAAACAATTCTGCATTTAGTTAAAGCAGATATCCAAGAGAAATCTTTTGAGTCTATTCGAGATCAGAAATATGTCAGTGTGGGTTTTCGGGATCTAGTTCCAATGGTTGAACAGTTTTTAGGTGCAGGGAATGAAGAACCACCAGAATCAGCCTGTTTCGCGATCGCGGGGCCAGTGTTCAATAATAGTTCTCAACTTACCAATCTCAGTTGGAATTTAGATGGCGATCGATTACAACAAGAACTAAATATCAAGAAAGTAAGATTAATTAACGATTTCGCTGCTAATAGTTATGGAGTGTTAGGTTTAAAAGATTCTGAACTAGCAACTTTACAAACTGGAGCAATTAATAATAGTGCACCCATCGCAGTTATTGGTGCGGGAACTGGCTTAGGTCAAGGCTTTTTAATTCCCCAAGGAGATAGTTTTCAGGTGTTTGCGACCGAAGGTGGACATACGGATTTTGCTCCGCGCAATGATTTAGAAGTTGACTTACTAAAATATCTTAGAACTAAACTCAATACTAACCACATTTCCGTCGAAAGAATTGTTTCTGGACAAGGAATTATTTCGATTTATCAATTTTTGAGAGATACTAGTTTTGCGGCAGAATCTTCTTCCATTGGTGAGCCAATACGTCTTTGGGAACAAGAAACAACAAAAACAATTGATCCAGCAGCAATTATTTCTCAAGGAACAATTGATGGCGATGATTTATGTGTCGAAACGATGAAAATATTCATCGAAGCCTATGGTGCAGAAGCAGGAAACATGGCGTTGAAATTGCTTCCCTATGGTGGAATGTATATCGCCGGAGGGATTGCTGCCAAAAATTTATCCTTGATGAATAACGGTGATTTCTTGGCTCAATTCCAAGACAAAGGTCGGATGAAACCACTCATGGAGAGAATTCCCCTTCATGTAGTTTTGAATTCGGAAGTTGGTTTATTAGGAGCGATTTTGTATTTACTAAATAGCTAAGATAAGAGTATTTGAGTAACTAAGCATAATTAATTACATCCTATTACTTATTACTGACGCACAAGGTTACTAGTTATTGACAAGTATTACCGAAAATTTGCCAATTGCTTTGATGAATTTTGGCCCTATTATAGTATTATGTTTATCTTCGATAGATTTAGCATATAAATACTTTAACTAACTAAATACTAGCAATAAGTACATATAATAAGAGATTGTATTTTAAATTAATCCCAAACAACAAGTAACCTTATTTCGAGAAGAAGTATGCATTTATGAATAATTTAACAATTAATATTGTCACTATTATAGCGGAAGTTCTTTTAGTTTTTATCTTTTTCTTTCTTCTTAATTGGTTGTTTGGGAGAGTATATCGAAAAATTTTCCACATACCCATAGTAGAAAAATTTAGCAAGAATTTTAATTTATCGATAATTCGTCGTCAAGTTCGAAATTGTATTTTCTTCTTCAATTTTATTCTATCCTTAATCATACTTGGATTGAATGGGTACCTTGTTTATCGGGGCGAAAATGTTCGAGAATATAGTATCCAATTATTCCTAAAAATTCCTCAAGAATTTTGGACAGCCCTTGGCTTAGGAATTATTAAAAGTATCGGAGCAATTATCGGAGCCAGCCTTGCTCTGCAAATTTTTAATCCTTTGCTTGATAAGTTGTCACAATATGTTCAAGATTTTGATGAAATTGCTGACAATGATAAGAGCATCGCTACGTTTTTTAATGCCTTAAAAAAGAATATCAATAGTGCATCTTGGATTGCGATCGCTATTCTTTGTGCTCAATTTCTAATTTTGCCCCCCATTATTTCAAAATATTTATATATTTCACTACGGATTTATCTAATTATTAGCATTGGGCTATTAGTATTCAAAGTAGTTGCGGTAATTATTGACAGCCTTGATGCACTTAGTGTTAAACATTCGAGTCCCAAAAATCTCTTACGATTTTATGACAAGCTACGATACCTAATCTCTTTTCTCAAGCGTTGCTTGGAATATATTACCTATGTTTTCATGGCAACTTTATCAATTCAGCAAATTGATTTTATTGCCAATTTTGCGGTTTGGGGTGCCAGTGGCATTAAACTAATCTCGATTCTTTTGATCAGCAGAATTCTCATCTCAGTTGCCTATTTAGTTGTGGAAGAATTATTACTCAACTCAGATGATTTAACAGATACTCAAAAACAGCGACGCCAGACAATTACTCCTCTAGTCCAGAGTTCGACTAAATATTTGATTTATTTTGGCTCAGGAGTTTTGATGCTAGACTCAATTGGAGTTGATCCGGGGCCTATTCTAGCTGGGGCAGGGATTTTAGGCTTAGCCGTAGGTCTGGGAGCGCAAAATCTGATTAATGATATAGTTTCGGGTTTTTTAATTTTATTTGAAAATTACTATTTAGTCGGAGATTATATCGAAACAGATGAGGCATCGGGATATGTCGAAGCGATCGAATTGAGAACAACACGGATTCGTAATTATCTGGGTCAAGTCTATATTTTACGAAATGGAGATATTACTTCCATTACAAATTTTTCCAAAGGCTTTATTTATGCAGATGTCGCGATCGGCGTTGATTATGGCACAAATATAGATCTCGTTGAAGAAATTGTCGAAAAAGTTGGTCTTCAATTGCAAAAAGACTGCGAAGATATTCTAGAACCAACACAAGTAGAAGGAATTGAAGAATTTGGTGATATTCGTTTATCTGTTTACACAATCACCAAGGTTAAACCTGGCAGACATGTACAAATCAAAAGAATTTTAAGACAAGTTTTGAAAGAAGCATTTGATCGCGAAGGAATTTATATTCCTATTGGGGAAATGGCCGATAAACCCGACTGGGTATCGAAAACTCAACAAGAACAAAATAGACGCCATAAGAATCACAAGCCAAAGGTGCGGCGAATGGTAAATAATCATTACATCACAGCTCACACAAAAAAAGCTGAAGAAAAACAATATCAACCGCATCAACTAAATGGCAAGCAACTAAATGGCAAGCAACCGTCAACTATAGATGAATCCCCTCAAGAAACTCAAATTGCCCCAGAATTCAATCCAGAAATTACAATCTCAAAAGAACAAACTCAACAACCTACAGATCGCAAACTGCGGGAAAAGCCAACTTGGGATAAATCTGTAGAAGAAACAGCTCAAATTATCGCGAAAGCAAGCCAACAAGCGATAATTCCTCAGACAGATGAGAACTCAACTTTATCTGATTCTGAAACTCAAATATCTATCATTAATGAGTTAGAAGAATCAACTATGGAAGACCCAGCTACAGAGGAATTTGTGCCAAAAACCACGCCAAAAGCTCTAAATCCACAAGATAAAAAGGAGAAAGCCAAAAAAGTTACCAACAGAACATCTAAGCAATTAAAAGATAATCTCAGAAAATTCTTGAAAAATCATTAGTTTTAGAGTTTTAGGTCAAACTTTTGGGTCTTCCAAGAGCATATCCTTGAAGATAGTCAACCCCAATTTCTTGCAAGTAATGTTTTGTCTCATCATCTTCAACGGACTCAGCCACGATTTGCAGTTTCATCCCGTGACCAATACTATTAATAGCTTCTACAATTAGTTTAGTCGTTGGATCTTCCGCTATGCTAGTTACAAAATTGCCATCAATTTTAATGTAGTCAACTGGTAATGCTTTAAGATAGCCGAAAGAAGACATGCCGCTGCCAAAATCATCAAGGGCAAATTTACAACCTAGCTGCTTGATTTCGGTAATAAAATGGATCGCTTTACCCAAATTAGAGATTGCTGCTGTTTCGGTGATCTCAAAACAAATTCGTTGAGCAATAATCGAGTTGGCACTAAGGTCTTCTTTTAAAAATTCTAAAAAGCTTTCATCTGTCAGGCTAACACCTGAAAGGTTGATCATATAAGAATAGTGGGACTCAGATTCTGATTGCGCTGCTAAATATTTTAAAAAGTTAGTGACGACCCAACGATCTATCTGACTCATGAGATCGTAGCGCTCTGCTGAACCGATAAATACCTCTGGTGAAATTAGCTCCTTGTCTTCTCCAATCATCCGTAACAGAATCTCAAAATGTGAGTTAGTCTCATCATCGGAGGAAGATTTTACTGGTACAATTGGTTGCTGATAAAGACAAAATTGATTCTGTTCTAAAGCTCTGCGAATCCTAAAACTCCATTCTCGTTCGCTGCGTTGGCGAGTGACACTAGCGTCGTCAGGTTGATATATGTAGATACGATTTCGACCACGCTCTTTGGCAATATAGCAAGCTGCATCGGCAGCATTTAAAGCACTGTTTACATCGACTGTCTCACTGTTTAAAGTGACTAGGCCGATACTAACACCAATATTAAAAGTACGGTTTTCCCAAACAAAACGAAAGTCTTGAATGCTCTTACGAAATCCTTCTGCGATCGCAGTAGCTCTCGATAAGGGACAATGTCGAAGCAACACACCAAATTCATCTCCTCCCAAGCGTGCCAAACAATCAGAATTGCGTACCTGATTTTTTAAAAGCGTGGCAACCTGTCGCAGCAACTCATCTCCAGCCAAGTGACCGCAGGTATCGTTCACAGCTTTAAATTGGTCCAGATCTAGATAGCAAAGAATATGCTCCTGGCGGTCATCAACTTGAGCATTAGCATTGACTTGATCTATTATCTGCTCGAATCGGCTCCTGTTTATTAATCCAGTTAGACTATCGTGGCTGGCCTGCCATGATAGCTTTTGGGAAAGCTGATGGGCTTCTGTGACATCACGAAAAACAGTCACAACTCCCAATAGATTGCCTTGAAGATCACGAATCTGGGACGCTGAGGTATTTACTGTAAATTCATGACCGTCACGAGATTGCAGAATTAAATGATCTACTGTAAGACAATGCTGGGATTCCGTTAAAATCGTTGTTGCTGGATGAGGCACTGGTTCGCGGTTTTGTTCTCCCAATAAAGTGACTACTTCTTGAATGGGTTTTCCTTGAGCTTCTTCTACAGACCATCCCATTAACTCTTCGGCAACTGGGTTACAATAACGAACCTTTGCTTGAGCATCAGTAGTAATCACGGCATCACTAATAGAATGTAGAGTTATTTGAGCCAATTCTTTTTCGTGAGAAAGTTCCCGTAAAATGCGATCGCGTTCCACCTCTAGTTCTTTTTGCAGGGTAATATCTTCAACCACGGCAATGATATAGTCAGGATCTCCATTTTCTTTGCGAACGAGAGCCACAGTCACATTGACCCAAACAATAGTTTTATTACTTCTTATATAGCGTTCGACAGTTGTATAAGCAGGAATTTCGTCAGCTAGTAGTTGATTCCGATATTTAAGACTAGTGGCGAGGTCATCAGGATGAATAATATTTTCAAAGGAATTGTTGACCAAATTTTTTTCGGCATAACCTAAAATATCAGCAAATCTTTGGTTGATGCGGATAAACATCCCTTCAGGAGCTATGTGGACAATCCCGACAGCGGCTTGTTCAAAGGTGTTACGAAATCTGGTTTCACTTTCTTGCAAAGCACCTAAGGCTTTTTGATGTTTGAGGTTTTCTGCTTGTAATTCTCGGTTAGCTTGTTCTAAATTATTTTGGCTCTCCTTAAGGGTGGTAACATTTTTGGAAAATCCTACAATGCCTAAAGGTTTACCCTGTTCATCTCTAAAGACAGTTTTTGTCGTGAGGTAGTAGGCATTATCTTGGTCTGAAATCGGCAGAGTTTCTTCAAAGGTTAAAATTTTTCCCGAGTCGAGTACTTTGCGATCATCTTCCAACATTTTTTGAGCTAATGAGTCGGAGAAAATATCCTGGGCTGTCATTCCAATAGTCTTTGGTACAGATTGTTTAAATAATTGGGCAGCCGATTCATTAGCTAACTGATAGCGACCCGCCAAATCCTTAACAATAATCGGGTCGGAAATGGAATTTATAACAGTTTTGAGCAAAATATTATTCTCAGTTAAAGCTTTTTGGGCCTGTTCCATTGCTGTTACATCAACAAATGTGAGCACAACCCCATCAATATCTATTTCTTGACGCTGTAGATCTATCATTTGTGAGAGCTGAGTTTGGGGATCAGGAAATTGTAAACTCTGGGAATTTTTGCTCTGAGACTGGGAATCCTGTCGTTCGTAGGGATAAATTCGCATTAGCAGATGATTTTCAGAATCAATCAGCTTAACTTTTTGTTCAGAAAAACTTTTAGTTTCTAGCACATCAGCAAGCTGATTGTCTAAATCTTTGAGATCTAATTTATGAGCCAGATGGTTGATGGGTCGACCAATATCACTAGGCATTAAGGCAAATACTTGGGTCGCAGCTGATGTAAACTTGCGCACCCGCATTTCTTGATCTAGAAAAATAACGCCAATCTCGCTAACTTGCAACAAATTGTTGATGTCGTTGTTTAGTTCCGTTAGATTTTGGATTGTCGCCTGATACTCTGCATTAACAGTGTAAAGTTCCTCGTTAACCGATTGCAATTCCTCATTAGTGCTTTGCAATTCTTCATTAGAAGCTATTAATTCCTCATTAGTAGATTGTTGTTCTTCGTTGGTAGTTTCTAATTCTTCAATGGTTGCTTGTAAACTCTCACGAGTACGTTGCAGTTCAGACTCTAATTCTAGGGTCTGTTGCATAGTTGCTTTTCCAATATCGGTGACATTCAGTTCCTGGGAGGGAGATGTGGTATATTCCCTTGGTTGAATCAGCACAATAAAGAAATCTTCAACCAGGCTACTACCTTCCTGGAACAATACTCGTAAATTAACCTTTATCTTGCCTTTATCACTGTTTAGTTCGATAGCACTGTAATGAACAAACCCTTTCGCTTTGCGGGCATGGTTGAGCGCTGCACTCAGAGGTAGCTGTAAAGGAAGTGCCACCATTTTTACTACTTCATAACTTACGGAACCGTTGGGAGGCGGCAAGATTTGGGGCGTCGCGCCAAAGGCATGAATCAAATGTCCGCGTTCGTTGGCAATAAGACAGCAACCTTGCTGCTCGGACATGAGAAATCTAAAAGCTTCTTGCAACCGGATATCATTACCAAAATTGGTTAAAGAATTATCTGTACTACTTCTGGCAATGTCGATTGGCATTAAGGCTGTTTTTTCAGGTAGGGAATGAGTGAGGCGAACATTACGGCGTTTGCTGTAGATTTTCAGGCGTTGATTATGGACAATAAACTCATCTTCGAGATGACTCAAATTTTCCGATTCCCCTAAGAATAAAATGCCACTCTGCAACAAAGAAAAATGCAAGCGTTTTATAACTTGTTGCTGTAGTGCTGGCTCCATATAAATTAGAACGTTGCGACAGCTAATCAAATGCATCCGACTAAAACCTGCATCTCTAAGTAGATTGTGAGGCGCAAACACAATCATATCTCGAATAGAGCGTATAATTTCATAGGTATCACCTTTTTTAGTAAAATATCGCTTAAGACGGGTTGGAGAAACATTTTTGGCGATCGTACTGGGATAAATACCCTGGGCAGCGTAATCCAAACAATGGGTCGCAATATCAGTGGCAAAAATTTTGGCATGAACGGGTTTTCCCTGAGCTGTTGCAAGTTCGTCTGCCAAAATTGCCATTGAGTAAGCCTCTTCTCCTGTAGCGCAGGCAGTAACCCAAATGCGGAGAGGAGTCTCGGCGGACATATTATCAATTAAAGCTGGGAATATATCAGTTTCTAGGAACTGCCAAGCATCAGGGTCACGAAAAAAACGCGTAACGGAAATCAAGAGATCTTTTTGGAGTTGCCGACGTTCTTCAGCGGAGGTTTCTAGTAGCTGCAGATAGTCCCCCAAATCTTGAACTCCTGCGACTAAACAGCGACGCTGAATACGACGGCTGAGGGTTGTTGATTTATATTGACGAAAGTCTATCCCCCCATCAGTAATCAACAGCCGTAGGATTTTCTGTAATTGATTTTTCTGGACCAAGATAAAAGGATCTGCATTACGAAATGCCGTTAGATCGCTAGGGTTGCTGACTATTTGATAGACTAGTTGCGCTAGGGCTGGGGGAGGAAGAATACGATCTACACAACCAGTTTTGATGGCGCTTTGGGGCATGCCATCAAATTCAGCTGTTGCTGGATCTTGGACTAAAGTAATTCCTTTAGCTTCATGTATAGCCTGGATTCCTCGACTACCATCACTGCCAGAACCAGAAAGAACGATGGCAATAGAACGATCAGCATAGTCTTCAGCCAGGGAGTCAAAAAATAAGTTTATGGGGAAATTTGGGTGGCTACGGTTTAAGCGTTCTTGTTGCGTTAGATGTAAAGATCCTCCAGAAACAACTAAATTCTGTCCTGGTGGAATTAAATAAACTGAGTTGGCCTCTAAGACCATACCTTCCTCTACTCGATGAATGGCCATTCGAGTGCAGCGTCCTAATAGCTCTTTCATCAGATTTTTGTAGTCGGGAGATAAATGTTGAATAATGACAAAAGCCGCTCCGCTATTCTGGGGCATATGGGAAAAAAAGCTTTCTAGCGCCTGTAATCCACCCGCAGAAGCGCCTAATCCAACAACAAGAAGCGATTCTTGGCTCGATAATTGATTATTTTCAACTTTATTTAGTAAGGTCTTTTGTTCATCTATTTCTTGCTGAATTGCTGCTTGTTCACTGTTTTGCTTGGATAAGGCAGCTTGATCGACAAATTTTGCCGATTCTAACGTTTGAGAAACCTGGTTTGCTTTTGTCATTAGACTTATCGAACAAGTAATTTTGTAAAAGACCAAATATTAAAAAAATGTAATCCAATAAATACTAGAATGTGATCTAATATTTATTATTTTTTATAGGTTTTATACTTAGGATTTTATACTTATTGCTTTGAAAATAGCAAATTTTGATAACCTTGTAGCTAACTCTGTACAGTTTTCCAATTATTATCGAATTAACAACTTTATTATCCCCAAGTATCTGTTGAGAAATTTATCTTTCCGCGAATCAAATTCTTTACTATGGGCTTGTGCTAAAAGCTTTAATAATGCGTTGATCTCAAGGTTTAGTGCGATTTTATAGAATATTTTACTTGAAATTTACTTAGAGGAGATTGCGATCACGTAGTACTAGCTTTAGTTGATTGGTAAATGAAGGATAAAAATCTGGAAAAGCTGAACACATCAATAAAATATCGAAAAAGTTTCATTTAGAGATGTATTTCATTGTAAAATCTCTATCTAGAAACAGGTAAGAGGATTTAAATATCGAATTCACCTGACATTTGCTCAAAAATGAGAGCTAGCAAGAACTTTTGGCTGTAATCGGTTCATTCATAATTGGGCCATAATTGGGCGTTATAACTAAGAACTCTAAATCCAATCCTCAAAACTTACTTTAAGTTCGACTAGTGACAGAGTGAAATATATACAAAGAGAGCTTTTAAAGTCTCATATCAAAGTAAGGAAGTATCGATGATGGCGTTTTTTAGAGGTTAAAAAATAATTATGTTGAAATTGGTAATTAATACTATTACAATCACAGCAGAAATCTGTTTGATTTTTGTACTATTTTTGTTGATTAATTGGTGTTTTAGTAAATTATATCAACAAATCATAAAACTTTCTTTCTTAAAAAAATTCAAAGATAATGCGACGACAATTCGGCGTAATGTTCGCCGCTTTACTTTACTATTAAGTATTCTTTTGTCGCTAATAATAATAGTATTTAATCTTGTGCTAATATTTAATGGCAACGCCCCCTTAGACTATAGTTTACGAATTCTGAGAAAAATCCCCC
>JBCCYD010000168.1:0-11867 GCA_039190385.1 Cyanobacteria bacterium P01_F01_bin.143
ATCTTCTTTGAGCGGACAAGAGTATAAATAACCCTGTCCATATTCACAACCCAAACTACGTAAAATATCTCGTTGAGTTTGGGTTTCAATACCTTCTGCGATCGCGCTTAAACCCAAACTATGAACTAAATTAATAATCGCCTTGAGAATGTCATAACTTTTATGATCGATATTCGGACTCAGAAAGGAACGATCTATTTTTACCGTATCAATGGGTAAATAACGCAGATAACTTAAAGAAGAATAACCTGTCCCAAAATCATCAATGCATAAAGAAATTCCCCTTTCCTTTAATTTTTCCAATACCTTAAAAACCATTGGTGTATTATGCATCAAAGTACTCTCAGTAATCTCTAATTTGAGATTTTTTCCTGATATTTGTAATGACTGCATTATATAATCAACCTGAGATAATAAATCAGGATGAGACAACTGAATTCCCGATAAATTAATACTCATAATTAAAGAACGACCCTGAGACCTCAATTGAGTAAGCCAAGTTACCAACTTTGAACAAGCTTCAGCGAAAACCCATTGACCAAGAGGCAATATCAAACCAGTTTCCTCCGATAGAGAAATAATTTTCTCCGGAGAAATAGACCCAAAACAATTATGATTCCACCTAACCAAAGCTTCCAAACATTCAACTTTTTCTGTATGTAAAGAAACAATTGGTTGATAATTAAGATGTAATTGCTTGTTATTAATTGCTTGCTGTAAATCATTTTCTAGTTGCAATTTTTCCACAGCATTAATATGCATTTGGGGATTATAAAATATTCTACTATTTATAAAATCACCCTTAGCCGCATGCATTGCTGTATCTGCGGCTTGCAACATACTTTCAGGTTTTTCATGCTCAATTGTATTAATAGCAATTCCAATATTAAAAGTTGCAAAGATGGTACTTTCTTGAAGTTGGAACTGATCGCTTAGATGAATATTGATCTCTTCCACTTTCTGTAATGCCTGATTTGGATTATCTAAATTAGTCAACAAAATTGCAAACTCATTCGCCCCAGTGCAAGCAACAACATCTTGATTGGTGAGAAATTTTTCTAGTCGTTTGGCTACCGCGATTAAAAGTTGTTCTCCTAGCTCATGACCCAGGCTATATTTAATAACATCAAAGCGATCAATACTAATAACTAGAACAGCAAAATATTCTTGATGAGCGGCAATTTGTTCGTGACTTTGAGCCAATTGACCAGATAAATGCTCCAAAAAAAGAGTCCTGTTAGGAAGCCCAGTTAATAAATCATAATAGGCCAAATATCTTAGTCTTTCTTGAGCTTTACGATGTTCTCTGCGTAAAATAGCTTCTCGTAAAGCTCGCTCTATTGCTGGAACTAAACGAGCCAGTTCGCCCTTAACTATGTAATCATTTACCCCAGATTTCATGGCTTCGACTGCAATATCTTCACCAGTTTCACTAGAGATAATAATTAATGGTAAATCTAATTGATATTCTTTAAGTATTTGTAAAGCAGCGATCGAATTGAATTGATTAAGATGATAATCTGCTAACACAATATCCCAATCAATGTCACTATTTAGTGCCTCAATAATATCGGTTTGACTATTCACTCTTTGGTAACTTGTGGGATAGCCATTTTGTTCCAATTCTTTGACTAATGATTCTGCATTATCTTGAGAATCCTCTAAAATCAAGACATGCAGACAGTTACTCATGGGGGACTCCAGATATGAACAATTGCAATATCTTGACGAGCAAGTTAGCTCTGGAATTATCCCCATTTCTCTTGTTTTTATCAACTAAATACTCGCAAGATTAGTTTTAGGACAAGCTAACGAGGGGAAAATGCCAGGCAAAACAATGAAGGACAATGACTTTACAATTTATTAACCAATATACATTTATTTTGTTTTTTGTTACAAATTTTTGTACAACTCTAAATTGTGGTCTCGCAAACACAGCGAAAAACCATAAGTTAGTAAGTTACAGACGGGCAAAGATGAGCTAATTGGCAGTCATCGCAATTGGGCTTTCGCGCCTTACAAATAGCTCGACCATGAAAAATAATTCGAATCGAATAATTTTCCCAATCAGGTTGCGGTAAAAGCTTCATCAAATCCCGTTCTATTTTGACAGGGTTCTGATTTTTAGTTAGTCCCAATCGATTACTAATACGTTTGACATGGGTATCTACTGTGACACCTTCGAGGATGCCATAACCATGGGCGAGAACCACATTGGCAGTCTTGCGGGCAACTCCTGGTAATTCCAGCAATTCTGACATTGTTTGGGGGACTTTGTTATTGAATAGAGTAACAATTTTGTGGCAAGCACCCTGAATATTTTTGGCTTTGTTGCGATAAAAACCCGTGGAGCGAACTAAGGTTTCCAATTCTTCGCGATCGGCACTAGCCAAGGAAGGAGCATCAGGAAATTTAGCAAACAGAGCAGGTGTTACTTTATTGACCCTTTCATCTGTACATTGGGCAGAGAGGATCGTGGCGACGAGCAATTGTACAGTAGATTCATAATCAAGACTACAAGTCGCATCAGGATAGAGTTTTTCGAGAATCGATAATATTTCTAAGGCTTTTTGTTTTTTCGAAGGTCTAGTTTTTTTAGAAGTCACAAATTAGATATACTCCCAATAAAAAAATGAGGAAACAAGATAAGATTTTGTCACCCCATTATTTTAGATTACGACTTGAACTTTACGGCTATATTAATTTACTGTAAAAGTTCCTGGAAGAAAGCGAGATTCATTGTGTCACGAACAATTAAGAATATCCCTAGCCCTAATAGTAAAACCAGTCCAGTCTGCATAATACTATCTTGAACTCTACTAGGTAAGGGTTTGCCAAATACACCTTCGATCGCGAGGAAAGCTAATTGTCCACCATCTAGCGCTGGCAAGGGCAAAATATTAATCACTGCCAGGTTAATACTGATCAAAGCTCCAAACTGAAATAAGTTGCTCAAATCACTACTAGCTAACTTGGCACCCACCGCGACGATCGCGACTGGCCCAGCTACTTGATTGACATTCTCTTGAAAATTACTAATCAACTGCCAAAAACCTTTAACTGTCAACTGGGCAATTCTTTGATATTCGTTCGCCCCTGCCACAAAAGCCTCAATAATATTCGAACTACGACGACGAATCACTTCCCCATGAGGCGCCAACATAACCCCAATTTGTCCTTGTCCTGCCGAATTAACTTGAGGCGTTACCATCAGAGAAATAATCGAATCATCTCTTTCAATAGTTAATTCCAAAGCTTGATTGGGAGATTCTTGAATCAAATCTTGAAGTAGACTCAACGACTTAGGGGAAGCTCCTAAATCTTGATCATCTACTTTTAGGATCACATCTCCTGGTAAAACCCCCGCTTGTTTGGCAGGAGAATTACTATCTTGAATAATCTCAGGAACGGAGACGCCATTGTAATAGCTAACCTCTTGGAATCCAATGGTTGCCGATTGCCCAACGAGAAGAAAATAGGCAAAAATCAGATTGGCAATTACCCCCGCACTGATAACGATCGCGCGATCAAAAATAGGACGATTGCGCAATAAGTTGGGATCATCTGCGGGAATATCACTATCGGGATCATCATCAGGAAACCCCACATAGCCACCGAGTAGAAATGCCCGAATCGCATATTCAGTCTCTGAGCCTTGATATTTCAAGAGAGTTGGGCCAAATCCGATGGAAAACTTATTTGCCCGAATTCCCTGGAGTCGAGCTGCTGCAAAATGTCCCAACTCATGGACTACAATTAATATTGCTAATACTGCGATCGCCGCCAATGCTGACATAAGAATAAATGTTATTTTGCTTTTTTATAGTTACGATTTACCATTGTAGACTTCTCTAGATATAGTCTGACAAAAAATATCGAAAATTTCTTTGATCCTCAGGACATAATCTATGACTTTTAATCAAATTGGAACCCGCCAATGGTGGGTAGAAAGATGGCTGGAATTGCTAGATTCTTATCGTTTTAAAAAACGCTTAGAACGAGGACGCAACTATGCCAGAGAAGGTAATGTGCTCAATATTGAGTTTGTCGACACGATGATCCTCGCCGAGGTCCAAGGCAGTGAAGCCGAACCCTATAAAGTTTCCCTATCCCTGGAACCCTTAAAGGATGAAGATTATGAACAAGCATTGAAGCGGATGTCCCAACCACCTTTCAATGATGAAGATTGGGATTGTGTGATTAATAGCCTGTCCCAGAAAGCTATATTTTCGGCTCAATTATTGGCAGGAGAAATGCCTAGCGATATTGAAGCAGTTTTTACCAGCAATGGCTTAAGTTTATTTCCCTATACCCTTTCTGATGTCCGTGCTCGTTGTACTTGTCCTGATAAGGCTAATCCTTGTAAACATATTGCTGCCGTTTATTATCAGTTAGCCGAGCGCTTTAGCGAAGATCCTTTTTTGATTTTTCAATTACGAGGACGAAGCAAAGAGCAAATTTTGGCGAGTTTACGGCAACTGCGAAGCCAAAATGAGAACCCAGAACTATCAGAAGATGTTGTAACAACCACAGATGATAGCGAATCAATCCAATCTCAAGAAAAAACCCAGTCTTGGCAAGATTTCTGGAAATATGACGAACCATTAGATACTTCTTTAGTTGTAATTGTTCCTCCTCTGGATAATAAAAATATTCTCGATATTTTAGGCAAAATGCCCCTACCCAATGATGATGCTGAGGCAGTTAATCAGTACTTAACAGAGGTCTATCGAGTTACTAAAGAGATTAATAGCTAATAGCTAATTGCTAATTGCTAATTGCTAACGGTCAATGATTAATGGTTAATGGTCAATGACTAATGGTAAACCTGCATAATTGTAAAGTTATGAAAACTATTATGCTCTGAGTAATAAATCTGTAGGTACAATTCACTATAGAAATAGATGGTTCTAATTTTTCTCTTGATTGTACTGATTACTCTCATCAAGCCTTATGGAGTTTAGATCCATCTTGTTAAACGAGATAGGTGGATTATGATGAAAAATCGCAAAGTTAATTCTCGCGAATACAAAGTAATGCTCAAGCACAAGAAATTTAAGGGCGATAAGGATGAATTGCTTAAGCAGGCAAAGAAATTTTGGCAAACTTTCAGTGACGAGATCGCGGATATTGCATCTGAGACAGATGATAAATTTAAGAAACCAGAAAAACAACTAGTTCGCTTCTATGACACGAAAAAAGAGATTCTCAACAGTAATAGCTATGTTTTTCGTGAAAGAAAGGATATTAACGGGGACAATAGAGAAATAACTCTAAAATTTCGGCATCGCGATCGCTATCTGTCCCAAGCACGGGATATGAAGGATAAAGATGGCAAAGATGAAGAACAGAAATTTGAAGAAGATATTAAGCCACCAATTTTTGTAAGTTTATACAGTTTCTCCAATAAAACCATAATTAAAAAGGATAAAAAATTAAATAAACTCAATGATCCAGGTCGTTTATTTCCCGACTTACCAAAAAGACTGGGAGATGCTTACGACGGCGACAAAAAAATAAAAATTGTTAACGATTTTACAGCCTATCAAATCGTGCTAAAAGGGCCTAGTTTTACTATTGATAAACAGTTATGTAAATGCGCCTTAATTTTTTGGTACGATAAAAAACCTAATGGCAAACCAGTAGTTGCTGAATTTAGTTTTAAATATAAAGACAAGTCTGAATCAGAGAATTTTAGTAGCGAAGTGGCACAAAAAGCCTTTGATGTATTTAAAATATTGCATGAGGATAAAAATCTAGACAAATGGGTTGATCTTGAAGGTACAACCAAGACAGCCTTTGCTTATGAATACTCAGGAAAATCTTAATTAATCAAGGAACAAAAAATGTGATGAATATCCTAGATAAAGAAGTATCTATAGGACTTGCTCTCGGAGATTTACGCCAAGTACACCATATTGCCTTTAATGTTCAAAATATGGAGAGATCCCGATATTTTTATGGCAAGATTCTAGGATTACATGAACTCACAGGGGACGAAGTACCGACAACTTTAATCAAGTTAGTACGAGAGGGTAAAGTTGCCAATTTTGTTACTCCTGACGGCATAGTCATCGATCTATTTTGGGAGCCAGAATTATCACCGCCAGACACCGATCCCACAAAGGAGTTTACGCGAGCTAATCATTTGGCTTTTGATATTGCACCGCAACTGTTTGATCATGCAGTAGAGGTTTTACGGCAAAATGATGTCACAATTGCCATCGAACCCGTAACTCGTCCGACTGGAAGAGGTGTTTATTTTTATGATCCAGACGGGTTTATTCTCGAAATTCGTTGCTCAAGCTAACTTTTGTCATCAACTGAGAATAGCTATTGTTCTTGAACAGTTACACTTTCTTCTACTACTTCTGCTTCTTCTGCTTCTTCTTCCTCCTTAGATTTAGCTAATTTTCGGATAACTAATTGAAAACCACGAGGATGATGAGCTACAACTTCCCATTTGTCATTAATTGAGCTAAGGAAAAGATCAATACCTTTTCGAGGATTTTTTTCGGGGTTATTCGGATTACACCAACCATAGTCTGCAAAAATGATTATTCCGCCTACTTTCATTAATTTCCAAACCAGGGCAGTATGCTTACTGACATAGTCCCATTTTTTTTGTTTATCTTGAAGATGAGCCAGATCAATACTCTGGGGTTTTAAAGATGTAAGATTCCCAGTAATATATTTTTCTAATAATGTAACTTTTTCTCTTGCCCCAGTTTTGATAAGATTTTCTTCCAGTTTCTTCTCAAATTGATGATCTACACAGGTTAACCTTGCAGAGGGATGGGTAAGAACTTTATCTAGTAACCAACAAGTAGACATTCCAAAATCAGTTCCGACTTCCAAGGCCGCAAAATTTTCCTGATTAGCTAAGGGCAACAGATGAGTTTCAAACAAAGCTATGCGATGAGTAAATTGGGCTATGGGGAAAAAATAATCATTGGTCAAACATTCAGTCCATCCCCTTCCCGCACAAGCTTTTTGATGGGCTTTTACTGCTTCGGGAATTCTTCCTTTAGCTCGCAGAGCATCACCTAATAGGGAATAAATCCAAGGAAATTCTTCGACTAAGTTAATAATTGAATGACAAGTTGAGATTGCTTCGTCCCATTTTTTTTGCTTCATTAAAACTTGCACGAGACTGGAATATGCCCTAGCAAATTCGGGAGCTAATTTAATTGTATGGTTGAATTCTTGGAACGCATAGTCAAATTCTTTCTGACGTGATAGGATGCTGCCGAGTTGAAAATGAGCTTGGGGTTGATTAAAATCTTGTTCAATAATTTTTTCCAGGCCAGCTTTAGCCCCATCTAAATCCCCTTGACGAAGCTTCATTTCGGCAATCTTATAATATGCGGGCAATAATGTGGCTTCGTCATCTCCAGCCTTTTGATAGCATTCGATCGCCTCTGGGATTTTACCCTGTTCTTCAAAAGCTTGAGCCAGCTTATAGTAGCCTTGGGCATTAACCAAATCTGGATTTAATGTTACAGCTTTATACCAACAGTCTGTTTCCAATTCTCTCTTGCCCATCTGACCATAGATTTGGGCAAGATTAGAATAGATATGGACTGAATCAGGTATGCGTTCCAGGGCCTTCTCAAAAAACGCGATCGCGGGATCCCAATTTTCCTCTTGAGCATACAGTCTGCCTAATTGACCATATATTTCCGCTAAGTTCGGTTCATTTTCCAATGCGAGGGAATGCCAAGTAATAGCTTCATCAAATCGGCCCATCCCCTGAAGTAAATTTCCTAAATCCCGACAAGTAGATTGCCAATTTTGAGGATTTTCTGGTTCGTTAGCAAAAACTGCTGCACAATCCGAAACTGATTTTATTAAGTAATTATAATTAGAACTCACAGAGCAAAGAATGTTTCTGAAGGTTGACGCGTGACACAAAATTGACCCAATTTGAGTACGCCGTTTCATTATAGTTTTCATTTATGAGTCTAGCTACTTAGTTACGCTAGAGTTTGAAATTAAAGCTAAAATTCTTAATTTTTTACAAAGTATCTTGCCGTCCGATAAAGTCCGAAGTTACCTTGTTTGTGCTTGTTGATTTTCTGGCATAACAAAAACTTGCTTCAAAATTATTTTATGACGCAGATCCACATACTTGTATTATGACTAATTACCAGACTCATGTTGAAATCAAAGAATCCTGTTCAGATTTAGTTTCTTCTCAACCCGATCTTCTCAAGCTCAAGGATAGAGCAAAAGTTAATCTAGATAAGTATATATCCAATTTACAAGTAAGTAATCAAGCAAAAATTACATTTCCCTACCCCAAATTGAATAATTTGGGGCCCAATTTTATTGGAGCAACTGGGGGTTCTGGAACGCGCGTAGTAGCGCGAATAGTGCAGCAAGGAGGATTGTTTCTCGGGAAGAATAGAGCAAGATCAGAAGACTCGATCGATTTAATGGGATATCTTTCGATTAGAAACATTATTTCCCATTGGAAAACACCTATATCTGTCAAATCATACAATAAGGTGCTTAAGCAGTTAGAAGTTGGGTTGGAAAAATACTTAGCAGATATCGCTCTAGATCAAGTACCACAAGCCTGGGGCTGGAAAATACCTCCCAGCATATTTATGCTGCCATTTCTTCATAGTCAGTTTCCCCATCTCAAATGTTTACATTTAATTCGTGATGGCCGAGATATGGCTTACTCTACTAATCAAAATCAATTAGAGTATCTAGGTCCAATTCTACTAAGCCCAGAAGAACTATCCTGGAGTAAACCTCTACAATCAATAACTCTCTGGAGTAGACTCAATCTTTTAACCGCAGAATATGGAGAAAAATATCTACCTAATCAATATCTGCGTATTCGTTATGAAGATCTCTGCGCTAAGCCAGTTCCTACAATCGAGCGTATATTTGACTTCTTTGGCTTAAGTGGAAATGTGCATCAAATTGCTCAAGCTGAAGTTTCTGCCCCTACATCATTGAGTCGTTGGCGTGGTCAGAATTTAGCCACCATAGCTCAACTAAATCAAATTGGAGAATCAGCTCTGCAAACTTTTGGATACCTAAGTCCAGAACAACTAGATTTATCGCAATTGAATCTAGAGATAAATTTACAGCCTCAAAACGCTGATTTATATGTACAAAAAGGTAACTATTATTTTGAGAGAGGCGATACGAAATCTGCCATTGTTAGTTATCAAAAAGCAATTCAACTAAATCCGACACAAAATTCCGAACTATATCAAAATCTAGGAAATGCCTTTTTTTATCAGGAGCAATTACCAGAAGCTCTTACTGCTTATAAAAAATTCCTAGACTTAGAGCCTGATAATGCCCAAGTTTACTTTATACTCGGAAAAATACAAGCTCAACAAGAAAATTTAACAGAAGCAGCTGCTAGCTACAAAAAAGCCATTGAGTTACAGCCAAGTCATAGTCGCTTTTACCAGAATCTGGGGGCAGTTTTAACCCAACTTGGGCAACTAGAAGAAGTGATACAAATATTTACTAAAGCAGTCATAACAAAGCCCAATGACCCCATGATTTATTGCGAATTAGCTTCAGCTCAGCTAAACATGGGAGACGTTTTAAGTGGAATCGCAAATTATCATCAAGCCTTGAGATTGCATCCAGAAAACTCTGGCATTCATTGTCAATTGGGGAATGCTTATTCAAGGCAAGGAAATCTAGAAGAAGCGATATCTCACTATAAAAAAGCAATCAAGTTAAATCCTAAATTTCTTTTCGCTTATACTAGTTTAGGGAATACTTATTCGAAGCAAGGAAATCTAGAAGAGGCAATCTCAGTTTACCAAAAAGCTATAGAAATAGAGCCAAATATAGCTACAAGCTACAACCGTTTGGGAAACATGATGATGCAACAGGAAAATTACGAAGCAGCAATGCAATCTTATCGTCATTCCCTGGAGATTAACCCTAAACAATCTAACATCTATATTGCACTAGGAGATAGCCTATTTAAACTAGGGAAGCTCAAAGAGTCAGTGACAGCATATGTCGAAGCTGCCAAATTAAATCCAAGTGACAAAACTAGTGTTAAAAGGCTAAAAGCCATCAAAAGAAAACTCGTCTAATTAAAGTTATGTTTCTAGCTTGACTAGAGGCGAGAAGGAATATCTTAAAAAAAATTTTAGCAATAAAACCAAATCAGAAATAAGCAAATGCAAGATACTTTAGTTCTAAAACTTAAAACCAAAATAAACTCAGATAACCTAACAAAAACTTTAACTCAATATGAACCTTGGGGTCATAGAATTGATTTTAGTAATGGAGTCTCAACATCTACTTTGAAGCAAAGAATGCCGTTTGCTCACAATACATTACAAAAGATTAAAATAGTTGAAAAAGCAATTCCTTTTACTAAGTTTCGTGGTGGAGAAGTTCTAGATATTGGTTGCAATTCAGGTTATAACTCTATTTATTTAGCATCAAAATACAATATGCATCCTTCTGGGATTGATGTCAGTTCTCGGCATATTGAAGTGTCCAATATGCTTTCGAAAATTGCAAATATTGATGCTGACTACATGATAGGAAATGCAGAAACCTATAGCAGAAAAAATAACTTTGATGTCATTCTCCATTTTGGAACACTATATCACTTACCAAATCCATTACTATCATTACAGACAACCTATAAAAATCTTAAAAAAGGTGGCTATCTTGCCCTAGAGACTCAAGTATATGATCATCCCACTGATCAAAATATTTGTTATTTTATGCATATGCAAAATAATGACAAAACTAATTTCTGGGCTTTAAGCACTCATGTACTTAGAAAATATATGGAGATTGTGGGATTCTTTGATATTCAGGAGCTGCTAAGAGTTTCACCAGCCTTACTTGAAGAGAATATGTCAAGAATTATATTAGTTGCCAAAAAATAATAAGAAAATCGTCTTAAGCTGACTATTTATATATGGAATCAAAAACGGTTTTAATCCACCATCATATATTTAAAAATGCCGGAACTTCCTTCTGTCATGCACTCCAAAAATATTTCCAAGATCAGTTTTTTGAATATGATTTGCCCAATAGTCGGATTGTCTCTAAAAAAGATTTAAGAACTTTTATTCAAGAACATCCCCAAGCATTAGCAATTTCTGGGCATCATATTTGCCTCGATACGCCCCAGTCCAAGCACTATAATACAGTATCCTCAGTTTTGCTGAGACAACCTCTGGCCAGAATCAAATCAATTTACAAATTTGAGCAAAAACAACAAGCTGATACTTCAGGGGCTATTCAGGCGAAAAAATTAAACTTTAAAGACTATGTTCTGTGGCGTTTGGATAAAACACCTACTATGTTGGGCAACTATCAAACTCACTATTGTTCGAGAAACAAACAAGCGGATATACGCAAAATACCCACAAACAAAGAGTTGAAAATCGCGATCGCAAATCTTCATAAATGTACCATCGTAGGTACAGTGAGAAGGTATGAAGAATTTCTTAAGCTTGCTTTACAACATTTAGAAGAATTCTTCCCTGGTATTACCCTAGAGTATAAAGTCCTGAATAAAACATCGAAATCACAGCAAAGTATTGAAGATATCAAAATTAATTTATTAGAAGAATTAGGCGAGAAATTAGTAACCGAACTGGAAGAAAAAAATCAATTAGACCAACAATTGTATGATGTAGCAGATTGGATATTAACTAACAATCTAAAGTCATAGAATAATACTTGAAGTGAACTTTATAAAAAAGTTTCAAGAAGTATTCTAACAATCATGAGTTACTAATGAAAATTTTGGTGATTAATCTTGTACTACCAATTAAATTTTATTTGGAGATAATCTTCTAATTGTTGATTATGCAAATGGAAAAACTTAGTTAATTTTTGTCTAGTTG
>JBCCYD010000169.1:0-11867 GCA_039190385.1 Cyanobacteria bacterium P01_F01_bin.143
ATTGAGCAAGATCAGAAGCAATCATTTTTTCTTGACCTAAACCAATAGTAATGGATTGCCCTAGGCCAGCAAAATTTATCTCTCTAGCTACTTCATAGATCAGATATTCACTATAGCCAATAATACCGATTGTGCCAGGTTGAAAATATTGAGGTTGGAAATTTCCCCAAGATATTGTTTCGGGAATAATTAGTCCTGGGCTACTTGGCCCTAAAATGGACACTTGATGATTTTTGGCATGATTTATTAATTTGATAATATCTAGAGGTGGAATATTTTTTGTCAAAATAACGAGATTTTTAATTCCTGCTGCGATCGCCTCTTGGCCTGCATCTAACACTTCATTGGGATCAACATCAATTAGAGAAGTAGCAACTTCTCCCACGACTGCTAAAGCATCTTCTACCAAATCAAAAACGGGAATCTCTGGGTTTTGCTCCATCTCTTCTTTGGTGCCAATGCCTGCCACAATATTAGTGCCATAGGCTTTCATTTTTAAGGCATTCTCTAAAACTTGAGGTTTAACAATACCTTGAACAATAACTTTACTTTTAAAATTCCAAACCATAATTAATAATTGAGAATAGTTGATATTTTTTGGTTTCTTATTCCTCGTTTTTTATTCTCAATATTGCCTCTTCAAGATTATTAGTCCAATAAATATTAGAAGCTTTAAACTCGTCTTGATAAGATTTTATGTCTTCATCTAATAGGCGCACAATAAACTTAAGTGTTGGGGATTGTGCATTTGTTTTGCTAGCCGCTGATTTTGAAGATACTCTATCTTTAGTCTTCTTTTCTGGCTCAGTATCTTTTTCTGAAAGAAAATCTTGATTATAATCGAAAATAGCTTTTGCGATCGCCTTGTTAACCTTCTCCGTTGCCCAAAAATTAAGTAAGACGAGCTTAATATTATCAAATGATTGTAATTGATTAAAAATATCTGTTAACTCTACACAAAAAAGTTGTGTTGACTCACCATCATGCCAAAGATCATAATCAAGAAACATACCAAAAGCTGGTTTCTTCTTTGCTTGACTAATCAAATCCCAACCAAGAACTGTCAGCTCCAAATCATTAGCAATAATTGCAATTTTACCTTGAGGATTTTGCCAATCCAAACATTTCACCCTACTACCGTTGATCTTGCTTTTTTTTTCCAGGTTTTCGGCATTACTCAAAGTAAAAATTTCAGGATGTCGAGACAAAGCATTTTGGGAGATCGTCATTTTGCCATCCAAGGCCATTAATTCTCCTTCTCTATTAACGCCTAGGGGATTAATCTCCACAAATTCCAAATCCTTTGCTTGAAATAGATCATACATTTTCTCAATGATTTTACTAACTGAAAGTAGTAAATTCCCCGAAAGATTCATTTTAGAGGCTAAACGACGGGCGTAAAAAGGGGAAAACTCGGTTTCAATGACCACTTGTTGTAGATTTTTGAGTAATAACTTAACATCCATGCCGCCCATCGATGAACCGAAAAGAACAGGATGTTTTAGTTGATAGTCTAACGCGATCGCCAAAAACAATTCTCTATGGGCATCATAACGAGCTTCGGCCAAAATAACATCTGGATATTCTCCAAGAATCGATAAACTAAAGATATTTCGGGCTGCCGCGATCGCATCAATCGTATTTTCCACAAATTTAACCCCTCCGGCCTTGCCACGACCGCCAGCTCTAACTTGAGATTTTAAGACCACTGGATAAGGAATTTGCAGCTGCTTAATCTGTCTAGGATCTTTGATAGTTTGGGAAGGTAATATGGGAATTCCTACCTGGCGAAATAATTTTTTAGCTTGATATTCAAGTAGATCCATAGCATCTTTCTTTAAGAAATTATTAATTCAATAGAGTTTTTTCAAATTAAGTTAACATTGAATATTGGTTATAGATTTCCAAGCAAAGGATATAATTCATCAATCTATCACACAGCAAAATCTTGTTATGATCGAACATAGACTCAAGTAGTACATTTCTAACCAATATATTAAAAGCAGGCAACACAGTAGTTTACAACCTATGGAAGGAGAATGGAAAAAGCTTTAATCATTATTAACGCCGAAGTTAACGAGGAAGGCAAAATAATTTCAGCATCACCAGTAACTGAAAGAATGGTAATGGCACTCAAAAGAGGAATCCATGCTAATTCTCCGAAGACCATAATTGAGACTATGTCTGCTGGTTCCTTCTCCTCAAAAAGTCAGAAAATAGTTCACAAGGAATCGAACATAACCTACTGTCCTCTGACCATTCAGCTCCCAGACTATTGTGATTTTCCTGGCAAAGAAATCTATGCTGCCTGTAAAGATCTGTCTCATCGCCGGCATTGGGTAGAAAAGAATTTAGGATACAAAACCAGTATTGGGGATTCTTGGTTAGGAAATCTTTGGTTACCTATTTTATTGACTGAGAAAGGACTGTTATTTGCAGATATTATTGGCGAAGGAGCAATCCCCAACTATTACGAACAACCAATAAACTTCCCCGCGAAAAAACGCCAAAATCTTTATCGATTAGCATCCAATCTCTTAGAGCATCTCTCAGCGACTCCTGCGGTTTATTTACTTCAGTTTAGTTTACAAGACAAAGAAATCATTTTTGATCGTTTATGGCCTTTCCCCGCAGCCCCAGCTTTGGCCAGTTTCCGCAACCAGAAAGCAGATTTATTCGATCATCATTGGCGTTGTCTAACAGGAAAAGCAATATTGAAGTCGGATGAATTGAAATCAAAAATGCCGATCCTCTAGTTGAAGTATATGCTTTTATTCAAGGGAAACCGAATAAATTTGACCTTCAATTAACAAGCGGGTAATTCCCTTGGCAAAGAGATAGCGGGAGGTTTTTTTGAGCATTTCGCTATCAGGAACTTTAATTACCTTTTCTCTTCGATGAGAAAAACGCTTTGCTACCCGATGATTATCAAATACGGGCAGGGTCTTCTGTGCTATTTCTTCTTGGGGAATAGAGCCGAGATCCGCAAAATCTTGTAAAGGTTTGACAATTAATTCGGCGGCGCGATCAATAACTAGATAGCAAACCCGAGGCAAAGCAGCTTCTGCAAGAGGTCGAATTTGGACGCTAGCTTTTCCAGGAAGGGTATGGGGATAGCTTTCTACATCATCGGTTTCCAAATCCCAAACATCTTCATCCTCATCATCAATATCATCTTCATCATCGATATCTTCCCCTAAGATTTCGCTCAGAACAGCAACATCGACATCATCTTCGTCTTCATCCTCATCTTCTTCGTTGAGGGGAGCTTCAACTAGCGATTTTTTTGGAATAGGCGCAGTTTTTGTTACCAGAGAAGGGGCAGGCTTAGAAGTTACTTCTACCTCTGCCGGTGCAACTTCTGACTCGTCTAGGTTTTTCTCTTCTAGTTTGAGAGGAGTATGATTGATAATTAACTGAGCTGGCGGGGATGTTTTCTCTTGTGGTGCAGCCTCAGAATCATCAGCCTCAGTAACAATTTCTAACTGTTTTGGCGGCAAAATAATCTCTTGAGCTTGGGATTTTTGCGCTTTTTGCGCCGCAGCCTGGGACTTTGCCTCTCCTTTGGCGGTGCGGGCGAGACGTTTTTGTTGAATCAACTCGTCATATTCAGATTTGGCAAAACTATTTTTGAGAAAACGACTAATAGTAGAACTACTAACGCCAAATTGAGTTGCTAAGGTGGAAGTTGTTGCCTCAGAGCTACGATATAACTC
This sequence comes from Cyanobacteria bacterium P01_F01_bin.143, assembly GCA_039190385.1. Lineage (GTDB taxonomy): Bacteria > Cyanobacteriota > Cyanobacteriia > Cyanobacteriales > Xenococcaceae > Xenococcus. The sequence goes on from JBCCYD010000169.1 coordinate 3,717, forward strand.
AAGGATATTTTGTTTATCTTCTTCGGTTAATTTTCTAGGACTCATGCTTTTGCCACTAAAACTTTTGTTGTCCGTTTTTTTGTTCGAGCTGATCTTTCAAGCCTTCCCATGATAACGCCAACTGGTTAATCTTGTTATCATCTTTATGCAATAGAACATAATTGTATAGAAATCAAAATAATTCTGGCTTGATATTGGTTTAAGAACTGGTAAATTATTCTGGTGGTACATCAAAGTTTAGGATGATAGGTCTAAAGATATGGGACAAAATGATAGACAAGCAGCATTATTAGTGTTGGCCGATGGCAGTTTCTATCATGGTTGGTCGTTTGGCGCGCCAGGAACGGTAATTGGAGAGGTTGTTTTTAATACGGGGATGACTGGATATCAAGAAGTCCTAACAGATCCGAGTTATTCGGGGCAGATTGTCACTTTTACCTATCCTGAGTTGGGCAATACGGGAGTTAACCCAGAAGATGAAGAATCGGCCTTTCCCCAGGTTAAAGGTGCGATCGCTCGTAACATAACTTATCGTCCTAGTAATTGGCGTTCTACCCAGTCTTTACCTGATTATCTTAAAGAGCATAAAATCCCAGGAATTTATGGCATTGATACGCGATCGCTAACTCGCAAAATTCGTTCTACAGGTGCGATAAACGGCGCAATCTCTACAGAAATACTCGATCCTCAAAGATTACAATCTCTAGTTCTCGAAGCCCCTACCATGGCAGGGCTCAATCTAGTTAAAGATGTCACCACCAAAGAAATCTATGAATGGTCGGAAACTACCGATGCTAATTGGGAATTTATCAATGACCAGAGTGGTAGTTCCTTTACCGTGGTAGCCGTTGATTTTGGTGTCAAACGCAATATTCTTCGTCGTCTTGCTAGTTATGGTTGTAAAGTAATTGTCGTGCCAGCAACGACCTCTCTCGATGAGATTCTGGCCTATGAACCCGATGGCATTTTCCTCTCCAATGGTCCAGGAGACCCCGCTGCGGTGACCGAAGGAGTTGCCCTGACCAAAGAGTTACTTAAGCTAGAAAAACCCACCTTTGGCATTTGTATGGGACATCAGATTTTAGGTTTGTCTTTGGGTGCCGAGACTTTCAAGTTAAAGTTTGGTCATCGTGGGCTTAATCAACCCGCAGGATTAACACAGCAGGTAGAAATTACGAGTCAAAATCATGGGTTCGCGATCGCGCCTGAATCTCTGAATGCCGATATCGAAATTACCCATCTCAATCTCAACGACAAAACTGTCGCTGGATTACAACATAAAACTCTACCTTTCTTCTCTGTGCAATATCACCCAGAAGCTAGTCCTGGTCCCCATGATGCGGATTATTTATTCAAGAAATTCGTTGATTTGATGAAAAAATAGTCTGTTCTAAGAAGGGTTACGGCAATTGGATTTAGTATCAATCAATCTTGGCATAAACATCAATATCAGCTGTCTGTAAAGCTGAGCGTTGTCTTAATTTAGTGATATAGGATTTGATTGGACTCTCTTCTGTCAGCATTCCTAATTTCAACGCCCATAGCAATACACCCCCAGTCACTACATCCGCCGCACTAAAATGATTTTCTACAAGATAGTCATTGTCTTGCAACAATTGATTGAGTGGTTGAGATACTTTAGCAAACCATTCTTTTGCTTCTTCTGGAGTTACTCCGGTTCGACTAGATTGGGGTAGGACTTTTTCTGGCAAATTTGGTAAAACATTAAACATATATTGTTCTACGGGCGGCTCTAGAGTTTGACCAGCATAAAACAACCATTGAAAATAATGAGCTCTTGCGGGAGAATTTATGGGCGGGGCAAAACCTTTGTCCAAATACTTATCGGCCAGATAAGCACAAATCGCTGCGGATTCAAAAATAGTTTCATTATCGTCAACTAAAATAGGTACTTTTCCGTGAGGATGAAGTTGATAATATTCTGGTTGGCGAGACATTTCCGGGGAGACGGTAATTAATTCATAATCAATACCCATTTCCTCTAAAAGCCATCTAGGGCGGACGGCTCTTGTTGTAGGGATAAAGTAAAGTTTCATCTCTATAACGATAAAGCAGTACCTGAAAATCATACCCTAATTGACCAACGTCAATAATATTCTTCGGAATTATTCTAATGTCTCAGTGAGAGAATGAAAACAGACACGCTTTTCTATAAATTATTCCAAGAATTTCCCTGGATCTTCTTTCAACTTATCGAAAGGTCAGAGATTGAGATTGCGGCTTATGAATTTATCGCCCCAGAAATCAAACAACGTGCCTTTCGACTCGATGGTTTATTTACAACAAAAGCAGAAGATAGTGATTTACCACTTTACTTTGTAGAAGTGCAGTTTTATCAAGAAGCAGACTTTTATGATCGCCTGTTCCCCAGCATTTTTTTGTATTTCAGTCAATATAAGCCAATAAATCTCGAATGGTTTGCTATTGTCATCTTTAATCGCAAAAGTAATGACGTGCCCATTCCCACAAGATATAAAGAAATAGCCCAACAGAGATTGCATAGAATCTATCTTGATGAACTCTCACAACAAGAAGAATCTGAGATGGGAATCGGTATACTAAAATTAATAGTGGAGTCACAAGACAAAGCAGGAGAATTAGCCAGAAATTTAATCGAAAAAACTAAAGAAGAGTTTGAAACTAGTATCAATCAAAAACAATTACAAGAATTAATTGAAACAATCATTATTTATAAATTCCCCGAACTAAGTTATGAGGAAATAGAAAAGATGTTAAATTTAGAAGAAATCAAACAAACTAGAGTTTATCAAGATGCGAAGCAAGAAGGGAAACTAGAAGGCAAGCTAGAAGGAATCGAAGAGGGTATTGAACGAGGAAAATTAGAACAAAAGATAGCGATAATTCCTCTGTTACAAGAATTAGGACTAAATACTAAGCAAATTGCCCAAAGATTAGAAATTTCAGAAAATTTAGTTCGAGAAAACATTGAATAATTCTTACAATAATTCAAATACTAATAATTCTTCCCCAGGCTGGCAATTTTGGATCGATCGCGGCGGGACTTTTACTGATGTCATCGGCAAGTCTCCCGAAGGCAAAATTATCCTGCACAAATTATTATCAGAAAATCCAGAACAATATCCTGATGCCCCAATCCAAGGTATTCGCAATATCTTAGGCATTACTCAAGATGAGCCAATTCCCACTAATAAAATTGAAGTAGTCAAGATGGGAACTACTGTCGCGACCAATGCCCTCTTGGAAAGAAAAGGCGATCGCGTTGTTTTAGCTATCACCCAGGGTTTCAAGGATGCGCTGCGAATTGGCTATCAAAATCGTCCTGATATTTTTGCTTTACAGATTGTCTTACCCGAAATGCTCTATGAAGAAGTTGTGGAAATCTCAGAACGTTACACCGCAACGGGAGAAGAATTACAACCAGTTAATTATGAGCAAGCTCGCAAAAATTTACAAGCTGCCTTTGATCGAGGGATTCGCAGTTGTGCCATTTTGTTAATGCATTCCTATAGTTATCCCAATCATGAATTAGAAGTTGCCGCGATCGCGCAATCAATTGGCTTTACCCAAATCTCCGTTTCTCATCAGGTTAGTCCCCTGATTAAATTTATCAGTCGGGGAGATACCACTGTAGTTGATGCCTATCTTTCCCCAATTCTACGTCGTTATGTTAATCAATTTAAAGGTTATCTATTTGGCGAACAGGAAAATTATTCCACTCAACTAATGTTCATGCAATCTAATGGTGGATTGGTAGCTGCTGATTTATTTCAAGGAAAAGATAGTATTCTTTCTGGGCCAGCGGGCGGGATTGTCGGCGCGGTAAAAACTTGTGAGATGGCAGGAATTGAGAAAATTATTGGTTTTGATATGGGCGGAACTTCCACCGATGTGAGTCATTATGCTGGGGAATATGAACGCAGCTTTGAGACTGAGGTAGCAGGAGTTAGATTGCGATCGCCGATGATGTCAATTCATACTGTAGCTGCTGGGGGTAGTTCAATTCTTCATTTCGATGGCAGTCGTTATGTAGTGGGGCCAGATTCGGCAGGAGCTAATCCTGGGCCAGCTTGTTATGGCAGAGGCGGAGAGCTAACAATTACCGACTGTAATGTGATGGTGGGGAAATTACAACCAGAATTTTTCCCGCAAGTTTTTGGTGCTAATGCAGATCAACCTTTGGATAAGGAGATAGTAATTAAGAAGTTTCAAGAATTAGTCAAAGAGATTGATTATAGTAAAACTCCTGAATCAATTGCGGCGGGATTTCTCGCGATCGCGGTTAACAATATGGCCAATGCAATCAAAAAAATTTCTCTCCAAAGAGGTTACGATGTTGCCGAATATACTTTATGTTGTTTTGGTGGCGCAGGCGGTCAACATGCTTGTTTGATAGCTGATGCTTTGGGTATGAAGCAAATATTCATTCATCCCTACGCTGGGGTTTTGTCAGCTTATGGAATTGGTTTGGCAGAGCTTAGAGTTATCAAGGAAAAATCGGTAGAAAAGTTATTGAATAATGATTCTTTCCTGATGATTAAATCTCTATTTTCGGAATTAGTTGAGTTGGCAAATCAGGAATTAACACAGCAAAGCGATCGCCTAGAACCGAAAATTATTTATAAAGTGCATTTGAAATATCAAGGTACGGATTTTAGTTTAATTGTTGATTTCAATAATATTGCAACCATGAAACAGAAATTCGAAGATTTGCATCAACAAAGTTATGGTTTTATTGTCGAAAAAGAGTTAATTATTGAAACTATTTCGGTTGAATTAATTTGTCCTACCTATCAACCAATAGAGAATCAAGAATCACAAGCATTGATTCCTAATGCCGAGGCTAAAGCTATTGCTCAAGTTAAGATTTATACTGCTGATGCTTGGCAAGATGCCAAAGTTTATCAAAGGGAAGAATTGCCACGAGGAACTATTATTGATTCTCCAGCAATAATAGTCGAAGCAATAGGAACAAATATTATTGAACTAGGTTGGCAAGCAAAAATTAGTGAGCAGAACAATTTAATTTTGCAACGTGTCGATGGGTAAATGTTTTCCACCTATAAATAATAAATGATAAGCACCTAAGTAGCATGGGAATTGAAGTTAAATATGTACGTCTTAAACTAGAAAACATTCATCAGTTACAATCTCATCCTTTTGGATTAGATATAAAAGATTTTGATGAATTTATAGCTTTTTCTGATGAGCTTGTTTGTAGTAACTATTACCTAGATATTGGTAAAAGTTGGCAAGCAATTCATTTTCTCTTGACCGGAGAAATAGCTATGGACAAAACCAGTGATCTATCCCCTCTATGCAATGTGGTTTTAGGTGGTACTGAGACGGAATATCAGACAGATTTTGGACGAGTTCGTTATTTAACACCCAATGAAGTAAAAGAAATAGTTGAAGCCCTTGAGCTAATTTCAGTTGACGATTTGCGGTCGTGCTTTTCGCCTGAAGCTTTCAATGCTGCGAAAATTTATCCTAATCCTCAGCCTGGAGGTTGGGAAATAGAAGAATTAGAATTTATTTTAACTCAATATATTCAGTTAGTTGTTTTTTTTAAAGAAGCAGCAAAACAAAATAATTTTGTATTTATTGCCTCTAGCTAAACTTTACAATCTCTTTTCTGAACTCTATCCTCGCGGTTGCTGAAATTTATAGATATCCTCAATCACCCTTACCCAACCATCGGCCACAGAAGCTAATATGCGATCGCCTTTCTCCTTTGTCGCTACCGTGGCATCGCCCATAACTCCAGATTTACTTAATTCTTTTGTCAACCAAGCAAAGGGTAATTTTCCCTCCATGCTCAAAAGACTATCTTGGGGCAAGGGAGAGGGATATTCAGTCACAGCATGTTCCATCTTGACCTGTTCGGGAAGCAAAGACAGCATAATACTAGTTTCGGCATCCCCCGCATGAATTCCGTAGGTTAACTCTTTAGGAGTGAGTAATTCTCCCGCAATATTGGGTACACGCCAAGTAAACAAAGGAAAAACTGAAAAATCAGGGTGTTCTTGATGGAGATCCCTCGCGGCAATTTCCATAATTTGAGGTTGTCCACCATGAGAATTCATCAAGACTAACTTCCGAAACCCGGCTTGATAAATACTAGCTGCCATTTCTTTGATGACAGATAATAGCGTTTCTGCCTTGAGAGTTATTGTGCCAGGAAAACCCCAATGTTCATTAGATTTGCCATAGTACAGACAAGGTAGAGCATAGGCCGGAATCTGAGTATCTAATTGACTTAATGCTTTACCCAATACTCCTAAACTGATTGCCGAATCCACCGCGATCGGTAAATGGGGGCCATGTTGTTCGATCGCGCCGATCGGTTGCACAATCACCACATTTTCTTTATCTGGCATCTGATCAATTTCTGTCCAAGTCAGATAGGGAAAGTAACGTTCTGGGGGAATAAAACCATTTAACATTTAATATTGACCATTAATCATTGACCATTAATCATTGGCCATTAGTCATTGACCATTAGTCATTTATATTATTACTTTCTTTATTCCCTAAAATCCAGGGATGGGGAGGAAGGCTGAGGTTTTTTTACGATATTTCTCATACTCAGGATATTCCTTGATTAGGAGTTTCTCTTCAAGTCGCGATCGCCAAACTTGAACTATCAGCCACAAAAGATATATTACCAGCGAGAAAAAACTAGGACTACTTAGTACAATGCCTGCTGCGGCAACGAAACCTCCCAAATACATGGGATGACGGATAAATAAGTATAAACCAGAAACAACTAAGCCTCTGACTTCTGGTGTAATGCTAAAACTTTTCCGTAATGAAAGTATTCCCATCAGAGAAATTGTCCCGCCGAGAAAAACAAGCAAAGCCGAAGTTAGCCTGAATGATTCTGAGACGGGAGATAGAAGTAATAGATAGGGTAGAAATGAACCGAGTAAAGAAATAATTGTTGGGGTACTTTTGGCATATTTGCGTTTTGGTTTTTTGGCCATTAGTAAAATGAATGCCGCGATCGCCAGGTAGCTAAGTTGAACCAGGTTATTAAGAATTAGCTGACTAGGAGTCCCAAAAATATCACGACTGACTTCATCTTGCACAGTTAGCCAATATTGCCATAAAACATATATCTTTAATAGGCAAAATATACTAAGTACTACGCCTAGAATTTTATTGGCATTTTCTAACAGAAACTTTTTAATATTATGGAAGATTAAAAGCATGATTAATTATTCATCAAGAAACTAGAATTTATGAGTAAAAGTTCATAAAGTAGTATTTGCTAGTAATATTTAAAACTGACAAAGCAAGATTTATTTCCTATTCCCTATGACTCTAGTTTATTGTTAATATCGAACAATTGCCCATAAAAGTAAGGAAGCAAGGCGAACGTGTTTACTATTTCTCAAGAGCAAAGACAATATCTAACCTATATTCTGACTGATGAAGCCGCAAAAACTCAGATTGAGGTTGTTCCCGAAAGAGGCGGAATTATCACTCGCTGGCGCAAAGGCGATCGCGAACTTCTCTATCTAGATGAGGAGAGATATGCCGATCCGACCAAGACCGTTCGTGGTGGAGTGCCGATCCTATTTCCCATTTGTGGTAATTTGCCGGATGATACCTATTCTTATCAGGGACAGGAATATAAGCTCGTACAACATGGTTTTGCTCGTAATCTACCTTGGGAAGTCATTGCTACAAGCACTGATGATTGCGCCAGTATAACTCTAAGACTCAAAAGTGATGCATCTACCCTGGCTGTGTATCCTTTTGCCTGTGAAGTTATTTTTACCTATGAGTTGCGAGGCAATAGTCTTAAAATATTGCAGGCTTATACGAATAATTCAGATACAGACATGCCTTTTTCTGCTGGATTCCATCCCTATTTTGAGGTTGGGGACAAACAAAAACTAGAGATTGATATTCCAGGAACCGAGTATTTTAGCAATGTCACTAAGAGTAAAAATGATTTTTCTGGCAGCTTTGATTTTGAACTCGATGAAATTGATGCGGCTTTTATTCCTGTAAGCAAAAATTCTACTAGTTTTAGCGATCGCGGCAATAAAATTACTATTGAATATGATGATTTTTTCTCGGCAATAGTTTTTTGGACTCTCAAAGGAAAAGACTTTATTTGCCTTGAACCTTGGAGTGCGC
>JBCCYD010000170.1:0-11790 GCA_039190385.1 Cyanobacteria bacterium P01_F01_bin.143
AAAATCAACATAGATTTAGAAGCTTTCTTTATCCTCAAATCAAAAGCACAGATTTGAAATCTAATCAGATTAGATTGCCAAAGATTGGTTGGTTAAGGATTAAGAAATCTCGGGAATATCCAAAAAGCTTTGAACCGAAACAACTTCGGATAGTTAGAAAAACTACAGGGTACTTTGCTCAGATCATATTTGTTTCTAATGAATCAGTACCAGATGTAGTACCAGGAAAAAGTAGTTTAGGTTTGGATGCAGGAATATCTAGTTTTGTTGCTAGCTCCCGAGGAGAATTAATCAAGACTCCAGAGTTTGTTTTAAAAGCTGCTAGAAAGTTGAGATCACTTCAGCGTCGCTTAAAAAATAAAACCAAGGGGTCAAATAATTGGTTAAAACTTCAAAGGAAAATAGCAAGACTGCATGGAACAGTAGCTAATTGTCGAAAAGATTGGCTATATAAATTAGCTCATCACTTGTGCTCAATAACAGACAATATCTTCGTTGAAGAGATTAATTTTAAGTCATGGCAGAAAGGACTATTTGGCAAACAAGTAGGTAATTCAGCGATTGGCAAATTCATCAATCAGATATTACCCTTCATTGCTTGGAAAACGGGAGTCTACTATCGGAAAGTAGATAAGGATTTCACTAGCCAAGAATGTCCCAGTTGTCGATTGATAACAGGGAAGAAAAGTCTCAGTCAAAGAGTTCATAATTGTCAGTATTGTGGTGTAACTCTCGATAGAGATGTAGCCGCAGCAAAAGTAATCGAGAATCGAGGAAAAGTCGCGGTCGGGCAGCCCGTGACAGAGAAATACACTTGTGGAGATCGAGGTGCGGGGATTGAGCAACTGTTGTTATTTAATCTAGTAACTGGTCAGTGAAGCAAGAATCCCCCGAGTTTCGCGGCGGGAGTGTCAAAGTTTTGGCTTAACAAACTGATAATCGATAAAGATGAAGCGAAATGTCATGAATAAAAAAAGACAGAGATCTAAGTTTTATTGGATACTTACCGCGATCGCAGTTTTCATCTTTATCCTCTTGACAGCTCCAGATTTAAAACAGCCAATAAACGGAGAAGTTCAATTGACCCAAAATTCTCCTCCCACTCAGCAAAATCCCCTCACTCAAAAAGTAGAAACTCTGCTCTCCCAAATGACTTTGTCCGAAAAAGTCGGGCAGATGACTCAAATAACTCTCCAAGCAGTCTCCAAAACTGAAGACAAACTTAAAAAATATGAAGTAGAACCCAAAAAATTACGCGAAGCTATTACCAAATATCATATTGGCTCAATCCTCAATATCCATGAAAGCGCCTTAAACCTAGCCGAATGGCAGCAATTAATTACCCAAATCCAAGATCTCGCAACCCAAGAAACTCCTAACGGCATTCCCATTCTCTACGGCATCGATGCTATTCATGGTGCAAATTATACCCGTGAGGCGACCTTATTTCCCCAAAATCTGGCGATCGCGGCGACCCGTAACCCCTCACTTGCCCAAGAATCAGCCGCCATTACCGCCTATGAAATGCGAGCATCAGGTATTCCCTGGAATTTTAACCCCGTCCTCGATGTGGGACGCAATCCTTTATGGCCGAGAATCTATGAAACCTATGGCGAAGATCCCTATCTAGTTTCAACTATGGGAAAAGCCTATATTCAAGGTCTATCAGGAGACACCAGTCAACTTATTGCACCAGATAAAGTCGCAGGTTGTGCCAAGCATTATCTGGGCTATAGCTTTCCCCTATCAGGAAAAGACCGTACACCCGCTTGGATACCAGAAAGAATGTTGCGGAATTATTTTTTGCCGCCCTTTGCTAAGGCGATCGCGGCGGGAGTCCAAACCATAATGGTCAATTCCTCAGAAATTAATGGCATTCCTGTCCATAGCGATCGCAACTTGTTAACCGATATTTTACGGGGCGAATTAGGATTTAATGGCCTTGTGGTCAGTGATTGGGAAGATGTAAAAAATCTCTATCAACGCGATCGCGTAGCCACCTCACCCAAAGAAGCCGTATATATGGCAGTAACCGCAGGAATCGATATGAGCATGGTTCCCTATGATTTTAGTTTCTATGATTATTTAATCGAATTAGTCAAAGAAGGCAGAATTCCCGAATCGCGAATAGATCAATCAGTTCGCAGAATTCTACAAGTTAAATTTGCCCTCAATCTTTTTGATAATCCCTATCCCGATCTAGCAATGACGCCCCAGGTAGGAAGTCCCGAATCTACCCAAGTTAGTTTGCAAGCTGCCCGAGAAGCATTAACTCTACTCAAAAATGAGCAGAATTTATTACCCCTCAATAAAGGTCAAAAAATTTTAGTTACTGGCCCCAATGCGAATTTACGTTCTGTTCTCAATGGCGGCTGGACCTATACCTGGCAAGGCAATGATGAATCTCTCTATCCAAAAACTCAAAACACCGTTTTATCGGCCTTACAAAATAAATTAGGCGCAGATAATGTAACTTATATCGAAGGAACTACCTTTGACCAAACAGTGAATATTGATCAGGCGATCGTAGCTGCCCAAAATGTCGATGTTACCATCATTGTTTTAGGAGAAAGCGCCTATACCGAAACTCCAGGAAATATTCATGACCTGACATTGCCCACCGCCCAATTACAATTAGCCTCTGCTGTTGCCCAAACAGGAACTCCCGTGGTCTTGGTTTTAGTAGAAGGACGACCTCGCCTGATTACCTCGATAGTAGATGATGCTCAGGCGATTTTAATGGCCTATTTACCAGGTGCTTTTGGTGGAGAAGCGATCGCAGATGTGCTGTTGGGAGACTATAATCCCTCGGGGAAACTGCCGATTACCTATCCCCGTGCTCCCAACGATTTAGTGACCTACGACTATAAAGCGATCGAAAGCGATAATCCCAATAAATTAAATCCCCTATTTCCCTTTGGTTTTGGATTAAGTTATACAAATTTTGCCTATAGTAATTTGCGATTGAGTAGTCAGCAAATTCGTCCCGATGAATCTATTACTGTTAAAGTAAATGTCAGAAATACTGGTCAGAGAAGGAGTAAAGAAATTGTCGAACTATATCTAAGTGACTTGTATCGTACTGTTTCCCCACCAGTAAAGCAGTTGAAAAGGTTTCAGGGCGTGATATTAGAACCTGGGGAAAGTAAAACTGTTGAATTTACGCTAAACCAAGATGATTTTGCTTTTCATGGTCGTGACAATCAGCTGACCGTTGAGCCTGGAGAATTTAACGTCGCGATAGCAGAGCTATCTAGTGTGTTTAAACTTCTTGAATAAAAATTGAAGAAATATTACAACTTTCCGTATTTTTTCTGAGGAAAAGCAACTCTATTTTTTTCTGAGAGATAGGATTGAAAGTCAAGGAAAAAAAGTCTTGATTTTCTAATCTTTGTTATAAAAAAAATCTATAATGCAAATTGAAACTTATCAAAAGTGTAAAATTCCTGTCATCAAAAAACTAAGCGACTATGAAGTTTATCGCATTAGTCCCAACGATACGAACAGATTAGCGATTATTTTTGATTCCAGTAATTCCGAAAACTCCTTGACCGTTTGTTTAGAAATTTTTGAGCCTGGTGGTGCCACTCCTCCCCATCGTCATAATTTTGCGGTAGAAATGTTTTTTATCATTCAAGGAGAAGGAATTGCGCTCTGTGATGGCAAGGAAACTCTCTTGAAGGCAGGAGATAGTATTCTGATGCCCAAGGCTGGAACGCATTACATTAAGAATACTAGTTATGAGCGACTATATGCTCTTTGTATGATGGTTCCCAACGAAGATTTTTCCGAATTAATTCGTAACGGTATTCCTGAGAAATTAGACCAGGAGGATTTACGAGTAATAACTCGTCTTAATCCTTTAGCAATTGCCCTATAAAATGAAAAATAAACCAAAAATTGACGAACAGATGTCATCTCGATGCTATTATCTATGTGCGTAGCAGTTAGTAATATAGGGCAATAATTATGGTTGAAGCACCTGTATCTCCAGTGGTGCTAGCAATACTGGACGGCTGGGGTTATCAAGAAGAAACAAAAAATAATGCTATAGCTACGGCAAATACTCCCATATTTGATAGCTTAACAACAGTCTATCCCAACACATTAATCCGTACGTCAGGAAAAGATGTGGGATTGCCAGATGGTCAAATGGGAAATTCGGAAGTTGGCCATCTCAATATAGGTGCAGGCCGTATTGTTCCCCAAGAATTGGTTCGGATTACTGATGCGGTAGAGGATGGCTCTATATTTAAGAATGAAGTTTTGGTGGCAGCCTGCGATCGCATTCAAGCTTCGGGTGGCAAACTGCATTTAGTTGGTCTTTGCTCGGACGGTGGAGTTCATTCCCACATGAAACACCTGATGGGTTTATTGGATTTGGCGAAATTACATGGCATTTCTGATGTTTGTATTCACGCTATTACTGATGGTCGAGATACCAGACCTACCGATGGGATTAAGGCCTTAGATGAGATTCAAAAATATACAGAAAAAATTGGCATTGGTCGGATTGTGACTATTAGTGGTCGCTACTTTGCAATGGATCGAGATCGCCGTTGGCCTAGAATCAAGCAAGCCTATGATGTCATGACAAAGGACAGTTTGATGCAACCCCTCTACGCTACTGAGGTCTTGCAGAATTTTTATAATGAGGAACTGACTGACGAATTTATTCCTCCCACAAGGATAGCTCCAGGAGCCGTTAAATCGAGGGATGGAGTAATTTTCTTCAATTATCGTCCAGATCGGGCTAGGCAGCTCACCTATGCTTTTGTCCAGGAAGATTTTAATGGTTTTGAGCGAGAATTTATCCAGCCCCTTAATTTCGTAACTTTTACTCAGTATGATACTTCCTTGGAAGTGGAAGTGGTTTTTAAACCGCAAAATTTGACTAATATTTTGGGTGAGGTTATTGCTGCTGAGGGTTTACGTCAGTTTAGAACTGCTGAGACCGAAAAATATCCCCATGTTACCTATTTCTTTAATGGTGGTTTAGAATCTCCTTTTGAAGGTGAAGATCGTGAATTAATTCAAAGTCCGATGGTGGCTACCTACGATCGCGCTCCTGCAATGTCGGCAAATGAAGTTACCGAAGTGGTTTGTCGGGCGATCAATAAAGGAATCTACTCTTTGATTATTGTTAACTTTGCTAATCCTGATATGGTAGGTCATACAGGTAATTTAGATGCCGCAGTCGAAGCGATCGAAACTGTGGACGAATGTATCGGCATCGTAACTGAAGCAGTCAACAAAGCAGGTGGAACCCTCATGGTTACCGCAGATCATGGTAATGCTGAATTTATGAAGGATGCTCAAGGAAATCCTTGGACAGCTCATACTACTAATCCGGTACCTTTTATTCTCATTGAAGGGGAAAAACGGAAAATTCCTGGGCATGGTGGCAATCCTAAGCTCCGAGAAGATGGGCGTTTAGCCGATATTGCCCCAACAATTTTGCAGATTTTGGGCATTGAGCAACCAGAAGAAATGACTGGAAGATCGATGATTCAACTTGCAGAATATGAAATAAAAACGAGCCGGAGTCCTGTGAGGATTTCTTTATAATAGATTATATTAATTTAAGAAAATGAACTAATCTGATAATTGCTCATAATCAATCCCTTTTTCTTTTAACAAAGCTTCCAAAGCCTTAACTCGCTGTTTTTCTTTCTCCAGCTCTTTTAAAGCTTGTTCTTTTAGTTTTCCTAATTCCACAAAACTATGGAACTTTTCGCCATCAGAAAGGAATATTACTAGGTTTTCTTCGGTTAACTCAAACTTAATTTGTAAAAGAGGACTTACCCAACCTTTAAGAGATTCTATGGCCTCTAATTCTGTTTGATCCTGACTACGCAACCAACCTTGCAAATCATTTTTATATGGATCATAAAGATAATATTCTTCTACTCCATAACGCTCATAAAATTTAAACTTGTTGAGCATCTGGGTAAAACGATTTCCTGGGGAAAGAATTTCAAATACTACTTGGGGAGCAATATTGTTTTCGTCCCACTGCTTATAAGAACCACAATATCCTTTGGGGCGGCCAAATACGACCATCGCATCAGGAGCTTGTCGTAGTTTGGGATTACCTTGGACAAGATACCAGAGTAAATCTCCGGCAATAAAAACATTTTCTTTATCTGCAAATTGTAATTCTAGATTTTCTTTGATAACTATAATCCAGCTAAACTGTAACGTATTGTCTGCCATTGGCTGTCCGTCGCTATCAGGGTAAGTAATAGAAGAAATATTTAAGCCTGGAGATTTGACCATGTTAGTCGATTAGGAAAATATTGCAGAACATTTACTATTAATTATATGTAAAACTAAACAAGCAATTTAGTTTATATCGTGCGATCGCGCAGTGCTAGGTTCAGTCTGATCACACTACGAAGGCAATGAGATATCACTTTATCTGGAATTTTTTTGTTGCTCCAACCAGCTAGCCAAAGGATCTTCATCGAGTTTCAATTTGAGCAATCCGGAGAAAAACCCACCAGAGAAAGCCATCGGTTGCTGTACTAGTTCTTGGAATATTGGTGATAGCTCAGAGAAAAACATTTTAAACTTAACTAAATTGTTAGAAACATACTGGAAGATTGTAACGTGAATCTCCTCATTTTGTCTTGAGCGATCGCGCTTAGAAACGCGATCGCATTCCTGTAAGCTGATCCAATTGTCGATATTTCTCAACATCAAAACTACAGTCGCAATTTTTCACTATAATAAGAGGTAAAAGAACAGTATTTTAGTGATCGCTCCTCCGACTAAATAAAGGAGATGAGCCAAGAATTATATGGAGCCCCTATCAGTAACTGCTGGAGCAATAGTATCTCTAATAATTACCCAAGCTGCAACCACCGCAGGAGAAAGCCTCGGAGAAGGAATCAGTCAAAAAATAGCTCAACTAACAACACTAATTAAAAACAAATTCCAAACAGAAGATGTCGCCGGAATCTTAACCAAAGCGCAAAAACAACCTACAGAAAAGAATCAACTTAAGCTCCAAGATGAATTATCGGATCAAATGGAAGCAGATCCTCTCTTTGCCACAGAACTAACTGAAATAGTAGAGGAATTACAAGCAGAACCCAATTTGAAACAAATTTTCCTCAAACAGGTGATCGTCAAAGGAACTGCTGAAATAGCAGGAATTAATCAAGAAGCAACAGGAAAAGGTACTGTAACTCAAGAAGCATTTGTAGATGTTCAAGTAGGAGGTGATCTCAAAATCGGTCAAGTTAACCAAAGAGGTTCACTCAATGACTGAATCAGAAAACCCCTCACTATCAGCAATAAAAGAGCAAGTTAAACAAGCTTTGCTCAAAGAATATCCAGAAAATATTTCTCAATTTAGCGAGGAAATTCTGGAACAGGTCTTACAGCAAGCACACCAAGAAGCATTCAAAAATATTCAAGTAGGTGAAAACTTCACTATCAATGGCGACATCATTCAAAAAATTGTCCTCAATATCAACTTGCCATCACCAGCAATCACCAGCAATATTCGCCAAAATTTACCTTCTAGCGGGATAAAAAAATTCATTGGACGTTATAGCGATTTAATTAAACTGCATGAAAAACTAGAACAACAAAACTCCATAGCCATAACCGCGATCGCAGGCATGGGTGGTGTGGGAAAAACAGAATTAGCATTGCAATATGCCCTGCAATATCAGCATGAATACCCAGAAAGTATCTGTTGGCTTAAGGTAAGAGATCAGGATTTGAGTGCACAAATCATTGAATTTGCTGGAATTTATCTCAATCTATTTCCTCCAGAACAACTAAAATCCGATGCGGCCAAAGTGCAATATTGTTGGTCACGTTGGGGAGAGAAAAACTCGCTAATTATCTTAGATGATATACCCAACTTTGAGGACGATTATCGAGCTAAAATTGAGCCTTATCTCCCGCCGAGAGACTCTCGCTTCAAAGTATTGATGACCAGCCGCCAGCATCCCGAAACCATCGAAGAATTAGATCTCGATGTTCTCTCATCAGAAGCAGCATTAACCTTAATCAAAACTCTAATTGGCAGCAGAAAAGTTGACACAGAAATTGGAACCGCCCAAGCCCTCTGTAAATGGTTGGGTTACTTGCCATTAGGACTAGAATTAGTTGGGCGTTACCTCACGATACATGACAAGTTAAGTTTAGCTAAAATGCTCCAGAGATTAGAGCAACAAAAACTAACTGCCAGAGCATTACTAGGGGCTAAACAAGCAAATATCACAGGTCAATTAGGAGTTGCCGCAGCATTTGAATTATCTTGGCAAGAACTAGGAGAAGATGCTAAATTGCTAGGCTGCTATTTAAGTCTTTTTGTTCCAGAACCTTTTAATTGGTCATGGGTTGAAAATGTTTGGATTCAAGCAGAAGAGGAGATAGAAAAAGAAGAGCAAATCGAAGCTCTAGAAAATCTTAGAGATGAGGAATTAAAAAATAGAAGTCTTCTCAAGTCAATTCCTTTGGATCAATCTTCGACGGAAGAGCAATATAAACTTCATTCTCTGATCCAAGAATATTTTCGAGCCAAGCTAGAAGATTTAGAGCAAAAAGAAATACTTAAACAAATATTTACTCGACCAATGATTGCGATCGCACAATCAATCCCTGAGACTCCGACACAAAAAGATGTTAAGAATATAGCTTTAGCAATTCCCCATTTGACTAATATTGCCACTGAACTAATCGAGCACATAGAAGATGATAATCTCGCTTCGTCATTTCATGGTTTAGCTAAATTTTACAATGGTCAAGGATTATATAATCAAGCAGAACAATGGAGTAAAAAGAGTTTACAAATCTGTAGTACTCGCTTGGGACAGGAACATCCTGATGTCGTGACTAGTCTCCACAACCTGGCATATTTATACGAAGCACAGGGAAGATATGATGAGGCCGAAACCCTGTACCTCGAAGCTTTAGACATGATGAGAAAGCTGCTGGGACAGAAACATCCATCGGTAGCAACCAGTCTCAACAACCTAGCAAAATTATATTATTTACAGGGAAGATATGACGAGGCCGAACCCCTTTACCTCAAAGCTTTAGAGATGAGACGAAAACTTTTGGGACAGGAGCATCCTAATGTCGCGACCAGTCTCAATAACCTGGCGGAATTATATCGTAAACAGGGAAGATATGACGAGGCCGAAACCCTGTCCCTCCAAGCTTTAGCCATGAGACGAAAACTTTTGGGACAGGAGCATCCTAATGTTGCGACCAGTCTCAACAACCTGGCAGCATTATACGAATCACAGGGAAGATATAAAGCCGCCAAACCCCCGTACCTTGAAGCTTTAGCCATGAGACGAAAGCTGCTGGTACAGGAACATCCTGATGTTGCGACTAGTCTCAACAACCTGGCAGAATTATATCGTAAACAGGGAAAATACTCAGAGTCTGAACCCCTGCACCTTGAAGCTGTAGAGATGAGACGAAAGCTGCTGGGACAGGAACATCCTGATGTCACACAAAGTCTCAACAACCTGGCAGCATTATATCATTCACAGGGAAGATATGATGAGGCGGTCCAGTTTTTCCAACAAGCTTTAGAAATTGCCGAAAAAGCATTAGGAGCCAATCATCCGAATACCAATACAATTAGGACGAATATGCAAAGAGCATTTACGATGAAACTTTTTTACATGCCAGAAGAAGAAGTCAAACAAATGTTTCCTCCAGAAACTTTTGAACAATTTTTACAAGCCAAGCGTCAATATCAATCAGAAGCCAAATCAGCGACGGAAAAGCCGTAGCTTTCAAGGTTCGAGTATGACTCGTTCTCATCTCTATGCTTGGTCTGTTTGTCTGGTTGCACAGTCGAAATATGGAACCAGAATTAAATGGGAAGCCGATCAGCAATTATGCAATCGTGATCAGGAACTATGTCAGAATAGTAAAGGAATTATGACTTAAATAAAAAGATTAGAGAGAAATTGAATTTTAGGAGGTAGGTGCAGAATAAATGTCTTTAATCCGTCTCCTGATTCTATTTGTTGGTTTGAGTCTAATATTGGGACTCTCGATTTGGTTGGTAGCTTCTTTGTACCGACTGTATATTCAGGTTTCTTTTACAGCTCCGTTTTTAGCCAATTTTCTACTACTATTACTAATTGTCCTCATCGGATTGTTAATTGCGGGCTTTGTTTATTATTTCAATTTCTATACAGGGAAAAAAGGTTCTCGTAAAAAATCGCGTCAAGGTCGTTTCATTCCCAAAATTCCCGAAGATAAAACTCAAGCTGCGGCACAAAATCTTAAAGCGATTGGACAGCAAGTTGGGAAAATTCAAGACAGCATTGCCAGGGAAGCATTTTTAAAGCGATCGCAGGAAATCGAAGCAGATTTAGAACGGGGAGAGATCCGCATTGTAGTTTTTGGTACAGGTTCCTCGGGTAAAACCTCTCTGGTTAATAGTCTGATTGGCGATATTATGGGTGATGTCAATGCCACGATGGGAACCACCACAGAAGGAGAAACCTATAGCCTCAAGCTCAAAGGAATTGCTAGAGAAGTCTTAATTACCGATACTCCTGGTATTTTGGAATCAGGAGTTGCCGGGACAAAAAGGGAAGAATTGGCGAGAAGTTTAGCGACTGAGGCAGATTTATTATTGTTTGTGGTGGATAACGATTTGCGGCAGTCGGAATATAATCCGCTCTATGATTTGGCAAACTTGGGCAAGCGATCGCTGTTGATTTTAAATAAAACCGATCTTTATACGGAAGAAGATCAAAATACTATTTTGAAAAGACTGCAAGAAACAGTCAAAACTTTTATTGCTAGTTCCGATGTCATCGCGATCGCGGCAAATCCCCAACCAGTTCAGTTACGCAGTGGTGAGATTATCGAACCTGAACCAGAAATTACGCCTTTAATTAAAAGATTGGTGGCAGTGTTACGGGCAGAAGGAGCGGATCTGATTGCAGACAATATTCTATTGCAATCCCATCGTTTAGGGGAAGATGCCCGGAAAATTATCGATCGCCAAAGACGTAGGGACGCGGATAAAGTGATTGATCGCTATCAGTGGATCGGAGCCGGAGTAATTGCGATTACGCCTTTGCCTGTGGTGGATATGTTAGCAACAGCGGCAGTTAATGCCCAAATGGTGATTGAAATTGGGCGAATCTATGGTTGTGAATTGGATCTGGAGAAGGGCAAGGAATTGGCTTTATCTTTGGGAAAAACTTTAGTTAGTTTGGGAGTTGTAAAAGGAACTGTGGATTTACTGGCGAAAGCTTTGCAGTTTCATTTTGCAACTTATATTGTGGGCAAAGCGATTCAAGGGGTTTCCGCTGCTTATTTAACGCGAATTGCGGGTAAAAGTTTTATTGAATATTTTAGGCGCGATCGTAATTGGGGCGATGGCGGGATGACGGAAGTTGTGCAACAGCAGTTTCAACTAACTCGCAAGGATGAGTTTATGAAGTCTTTTGTCAAGGATGCGATTTCTAAGGTGGTGCAACCGATGAAAGATAGTTGGGAAGAGGAAGAATTTGAAACAGTAGAAGATGATTGGTAAAGCTTCCTATCTTATAATCTTAATAAGATTGGTTATTGGCCGAAGGCTGGCGCTGCGCGATCGCAAGAAAGTTTAATCTTAATCAAGCGCGATCGGCATTAAGAACAATATTCAGTAGATCACAAAATTTTCTAGAAGATTTATAGAATGCGGTTTTCAGCCGATATTCCCTATGACTACAAACTAGAGTGGATAAGCTTTTCAAGCGATCTATCTTCTAATTAGCGATCGCGAATTGGAAGTCAACAAAT
>JBCCYD010000171.1:0-11767 GCA_039190385.1 Cyanobacteria bacterium P01_F01_bin.143
AATTTAGATAAATTTCTCTTAAGGAGCCATTAATTTTATATTGATTTTTTTTAATCCATTGTTCTAAAGTATCATAAACTTTTTCTATGGTTTCAAATGAACCTTCATGAACAATAGAGGCTATGTTGCTAACCTCTGGTAACTTGTAGACCCATACTTCTTCATTAGCTGTAATTTCTTGCGATATTGGAGCAATAATCTCTACTGGGATGTTGCTTTCTCTGATCTTATTATCATGATAAATGCAAGTTGCAGAACCCATAATTTCTGCGTTATTTTCTTGAGCATATCTATAGGTTTCGGTGAAAAGACGCTCTAAAATAGTAGCACTATTTTGATAATTGGGAATGACTCCTAGAGAGGCAACTACCCATTGAGATTCAACTGATTTTATTACAACTTTTTCTGAATTTAACATTGCTTTTTCTCCCAAAAAATTGGTTGTCAATAGTAATAACTAAATTCTCAGTTTTTACTTGTAATTTCCAACAATATAATGAAACAATATTAAATTTTGGGTAAAGAACTTATAAACCTATACAAGATAAGAGATAAGGTATTCCTTTTAGATGTATTTTTTCAACAGGATATTGAAGTTCTGTTATAGAGTCCTCACCACCTTGATCGAAATTTATATACACTTCGCGAACTCCGCCAATCATTTGATAATTATTCTTTTTTACCCAGTTATCTAACTTGTCATAGGATTGAGCGATCGTGGAAAAAGGCCCATTATGAACAATTGAAGCCATTTTTTCTACTTTAGGTAATTCGTATACTTGAATCAAGTCATTCTCTGGAATTTTTTTTGGGATAGGGACTATTGCTTCAACTGGAATATTAATATGGTGACGTGTTTTTAAATCATAATAAACACAAATTAAACTTCCAGAAGGTTGAGCTTCTTGACTAGCAACATATTCAACTATTTTTCCAAATAGAGGTTCTAGAATTGAACCAGCAATTTTAGGATCAAGATCAGTAGGCATAATATCTAGTCCACTAGCAACTAATTGAGATTCAACGGTTTTTATAATAACTTGTTCAGAATCTGACATTGATACTTCTCCATAAATAATGAGCTTTAAATAGATTATAGAGTCATAATAAACAAATAATGCAGATATCTAACCTTGACAGTCCAACTCCGAGACCTGAGTGATTAATCTAGATTCTCTCAAAGCTCTTGATCATAGGCTTTTTATTAAATAAAACTTAAATTCTTTAACTCAAATACAGAATGATAAAAATTGTGTATTAGAATAGGTTTAGAGTTTACATTTCTTAACGATGCTAATTCCGATTCTCATATTCGATGTAGCTCTGGTCGCTTGGTCCTTGCATCTAATGCAAGAGGCTTTAAATCGGAAAGAGTTTTCCCTCATGCTAGCTGGCACTTTGGTGGCACTAGTTGCTGCTGCAATGCTGGTGGTATATTTTCTAGTTGGTAATTGCTTGAGCCAGATATTATAGCTTTTATCTCATTCTTTTGTCTGACTAAATATTTAGAGACAATAGCGTAGATTAAGTTTAAGTACTATTAAAACCCATATATTTTAAACTAACTAAGATTTTTTCGTTGTACTAGGGCTGAATCTATCAAATCAAAGTAAAATCTGCTCAATACATATACTTGTGAGGAGTCTAGTTAGAATTATGAATAACAGGAAAAAAGTGTATCATCGTCAGATTCTAAAAAAATCAGCCCTAGCCATTACTCTTTTAAGTACCAGTTTATCTTTTGCAGCTTGCCAAGGCGGAGAAGTTAATACAAATAGTAGCCAAGAAAATACTCAGGGATTAAAACTAGGAAGTTTAGTCCCTACCACAGGAGATCTCGCTTCTATTGGTCAAAATATGCCAGTGGCAGTGCAACTAGCAGTAGATACAATCAATGCTTGCGGTGGAGTTAACAAAAGCCCTGTGAGCCTAGTTTCAGAAGATAGCCAAACTGAACCTAGTGCTGGTAGTAATGCCATGACCAAGTTAGCAGAAGTAGATAAAGTCGCTGGAGTAGTTGGCGCTTTTGCTAGTAGTGTTTCAGGTTCAGCGGTAGATGTGGCAGTTCGCAATAAAGTGATGCTAGTTTCTCCTGGAAGTACTAGTCCTGTCTTCACCGATCGCGCTAGTAATGGAGAATTTAATGGTTATTGGGCACGGACTGCTCCCCCAGATACTTATCAAGCCCAGGCTTTAGCAGCTTTGGCTAATAAACAGGGATTTAAGAATATTTCTACGGTCGTAATTAATAACGATTATGGTGTGGGTTTTGAGCAGCAATTCGTGCAGGCTTTCGAAAAATCTGGCGGTAACATTCTTCAAAAAGAGAATCCTGTTCGTTATGATCCTAAAGCTCCCACTCTCGATAGTGAAGCAAAATCAGCTTTTGGAGGAAAACCTGATGCCGTGGCTGCTGTGTTATACGCCGAAACTGGAAGTGTTTTATTGAAATCTGCTTTTGAGCAAGGCTTAAGTGAAGGAGTAACCGTATTGCTGACGGATGGAGTTTATTCTGAAGATTTCATCAGACAGGTTGGTAAAACGGGAGACGGGAAGTCCATTATTGATGGTGCATTAGGCACTGTTCCTGGGGCGAATGGTGAAGCATTGGCAGAGTTTACTACTTTATGGAAAGCCGAAACTGGGAAAGAGCTAACAGCTTTTGTGCCTCATAGTTGGGATGCGGCGGTTCTTATGATGTTAGCGGCAGAAGCTGCTGATGCTAATACTGGAGAAGGAATTAAGAATAATATTCTGGAGGTTGCTAATGCTCCTGGCACAGAAGTTAGTGATCCTTGTCAGGCAATGGAATTAGTTCGTCAAGGTGAGGATATTAACTATCAAGGAGCTAGCGGAAATGTCGATATTGATGCCAATGGAGATGTGGTTGGTGGTTATGATGTCTGGCAAGTGAACGAAGATGGTAGCTTAGCCGTGATTGATAATATCACTCCTGAGTAGAAATCAATAGAAGAGACGTGTCGCCGACACGTCTGTACAGAAGTCAGAGTTTCTTTTCTTGATTCTCTGCTTCTTTTTGGAGTACTGCTTGCCTAAAACCTAAAACAACCAAAATATTAGAGAGTGTCAAAAAGAATTCAGCACCACCATGAAGCCAATCAATATTAGCTAATGATTCACCATAATGAACTTGGGCATAGATACCCGCAGGAATTGTAATCACAACGAAGATCAATAGGACATAAAATCCGATTAAGGCTAAGCGCGGAGTTTTTCCTGAACGAGTCATGAACCAGAGAAACCCGAGATAGGGAAATAGAGAAACGGCAAATAGAGTGTTTTCGTCCATTGAGGAGGTGATTAGTAAGTAATAAGTAATAAGTAATGAGTAATAAGTAAGAGTTTGCTTGGTTAAGATTGAGTTTTGGAAAGATTTGCATAGATCCACCAAGCTGCAAGACAAAGAGTGAAATTTCCTACGACTGTCATTGCTGCTTGCACAGTAACTAACCATTCAAGAGATTTTGCGTTATCAAAAAAATGCCAGGTACAGGCGCACATCGCACTAACTAAAGCGGGTAACATGGCAACAGACAATGCCCACCAAGCGCGATCGCGGGTCACTTCTCCATATCGCCAAATAAACCAAATCGCCGCAATCCATTCGATGACACTAGAAACATGAACAATCCAAGTAGGAATTGAAAGTGCGTACATTTTTTCAGTTAACAGTTAGCAGTTATCAGTTAGCAGTAGGGGCGAACAGCCGTTCGCTCGTACAAAAAAAGTTATCAGTAATTATCAGCCATTATTCCAGAAAAGTTCTTACATCACCATCAGGCCCAAGTATTAAACGAATTGTGGCTTGCTCTGTGTTTTTTAAGGGAGAGACAAAAGTTTCTCCTCTTAGGGGAAGATTTGTACGATCTATATAGACTTCTGAGGCTTTTCCAATAGGAATAATTCTTTTGATAGAACCGTTTTTGTTTAAAATTAGACGATATTCGAGCGTTCTGGTTAATTCTGCCGGAGGTTGCCATTTTTGCTCAAAATAACTTTTAACTTCTTTGGTTTGAGCAATTTCACTAATATTAGTACTCGGTTTTTTTGCCGTTATATCTACATCATTATCAATACTTCTACTGCTTTCTTCTGTTGCAGAATTAGAGAGACTTTCCCGAGATAGGCGATCGCGAATATAATCATCAATGGTTTTTTCGGGATTTAAAGCAATCTGTTTTTCCCCTTCAATCGTTTCCGACTCAGTTGTACTAGTTCCTGGAATCTCCAGAGCTCTTGATTGAGATTCTTGAGGACTTGATTCAGGCTCTGGCTGCGCAACTATAATATTCGATTCTACTTGGGGTAACTTTGGTTCTGATTGGGAACTCGAACTAATTTGCTCTTCTAATGGTGGTGCTAGTGGTGGTGGCTTGAGATCGGGAAATGAGGCAATTTCTGGTGCTACAGTTTTGCCGACTTCTGGTAAAGGATAATTTTCGGGATTAGGTATATCTGGTGGTGGTTTTGGTAGATCGATCGCGGGGGGAGGAGGCAAAGTATCAGCAGAAGATAGGGGTTCTGTAATTTTTGGTTCAGGAGTTGGTTGAACCTCAGTTTCAGGTACTTGAGGAGGAACCACATCGAGAGCATCGGCTAAAGGTTCTGATAATTGGGGTTCTGATTCTTTTGAAGAAATTGCTAATTCTGATTCTGTTGGCTCTTTGCTCAGTTGAAATGCGACATTCGTTACTCCCACAGTGAGAATTAATCCTGCGGCAATTTTTGTCCATAAAGGAATAATTGTTTTTTTAGGAGTTTCTTCTAGTTCGGCGACAACTGCTATTTTACTTTTATATTCTTCCAGAGCAGAAACCAGATCAAAAAGTTGCAAGGAACTAAGTTTGATTTTTTGGGGAGAATCTTTTTTGATAATGTCCCCGACATCTAATTCATAATTTACTAATTCTGGAAATGTAAACGAAGAAGTATCGCTATCATTAGTAGCTTTTGAACTAACTGATGAAGCCAAGATTTGAGGCGTAAAAGATTGTTGCAAAAAGTTTTCTGTATGATTGAGAACTAAATCATATATTTGTTCTAATTGTTTGCGATCGCCAGAGATAGTAACTTGCTCTTCTTCGGGAGTCCTGGGATCATCAAAACTAAGTTGAAAACCCAAATTCTTGATAACTTGTTGTTTTGTCCAACGAGACAGAGGAGAATTATTTCCCCAAATCTCCAAGGTACAAGTAGGTGGTGTAAAACGATGAATAATCTGCATATTTTAATAATTGAAAATTGAAAATGGATAATTGATAACTGATAACTGTTCACTGCTCACTGATAAGGGCTATCCATAACAAACGATGACCATTATTGCCGCTATAAAATAGCAAATCAATTAATAATTTCAAGGCAAGATTTGACAATTGATCAGAAGTTATATCCTGTTGAGACTCCATTCTTTCTTGATATAAATTAATAAATTTATCTAAATAATCGCCCAATAATGCAGTCTGATAGGGAGGTTTATTTTGAGAGGATATTTGTTCTAAAAGACTGACGGCACGGCGCAGTAATTCTTGTTCTTGTTTTGCCAGATAACAAATGATCAAGACTAAAGAACGAGCTTCTTCCACATCTAACTTTTTGCGACCTCCCGAACTATTACGCAGGGGATTAGATTGACGTAATCGCCATAGAGCGACTCGATCTGAGATTACAGAAGTTAAATCTAGTTTTTGAGCTGCATTTAAAATGCTATCAGAAGTAATATTTGCGATCGCTTCTAAAGCTAAAATTACTAAATCAAGATGAGCCTTAATATTATCTAACTGATAGACTGTCGGAGTCTTGAGTTGATGAAAATCTTGCCATATTGTCAGAGATGGAGTGCGATCGGAATGCGAACCCATATTTTAGACTTCAAGTAGAACTGATTAGAACTTATTTTATGCTTTTCTATTCTAATTCTTGATTTTCATCCCTGAGTGCCATCGGACGAATTCCTTTATAGTCCTCAATAAAATTAATCTCGGATAATAGCTCTAACTCTTCAGGCGGAGCAAAGCGAGAAACTACACATTGAGGATAAATTCGCTTCATATCTCTTTGTACACGTTCTAGAAGCAGCCTTCTGATCTGATTTTGATTAGGAAAATCTGGATCGACAACCAAATCCCAAATTGAAGCATGGAATATTCCATCACCAGTTGCTCTGATAAAACCAATGGTGGACTTGTCTTGAAATAGTTTGGCACGGAAACATAACAAAGAATTTTGCAAAGCCAGCTGCATTTTCTCTGGATCACGGGGAGGATTTCCTGTTTTAATTAAAAGATTATTTAATGCTTCAACAATTCCTTCTTTATCAGTACTAATATAAATCCTTGGCGATTTTTGTTTGGCTGATGCGGGGAAACTTGAAGACATGTATTTTAAGATACTAATTAAATTTAACCCGATTTAAAGAATTAACTTTTAATCTCTATCTAGTATCTTATCTGTTTATGTGCCAGTCCGTAAGATAAATTACTCAACACATTACACTAATGAAATTCATTGAATAATCTGGGAAATTTTTGGTTTAGCCCAATACTGTCGGGGCAATTTTACATTTAGCAGTTATGCTTTTACAACTAAACTTCAACTAAAGCTAAAACCCCCTATTCTCTGCTGATTATGAAACTCAATTTTAAGAGGAAAAAATTGTACTTATTTCCGAAATTAGTTGATAATTGGGGACTTCTTTTATTCTTAACTATAGCTGCTTATCTTGGTAATTACTTTCATCTTTACCTTTTTTTTGGAGCTCATTTCCTCTTTGGAAGCATTGCTATTTGGTTAATTGTTTGGCGATATGGTTTGTTTTGGGGAATACTTGCAAGTCTTATTGCCAGTTTTCACACGTTTATTCTTTGGCATCATCCTTATGCAATAATTATCTTCACATTAGAAACTATTTTAGTTGGATTCTTTTGGCAGCAACGAAAATCTAACCTCATAATATTAGATGGTCTTTATTGGTTAATGATCGGAATGCCATTAATTTGGATATTTTATCGAGGGGTAATGTCGATCTCAACTATTTCCTCATTACTGATTTTGCTTAAACAACCTGTTAATGGATTTTTCAATAGTTTAATTGCTTCTCTGGTTATGAGTTTTGCTCCTCATTTTCCCCAGAAACTAAAATTCCACAAACATCAAACCAATTTATCCTTAAAACAAACTTTTTTTAATATTCTTGTTGCATTTATACTTTTTCCTTCTCTAATATTTATGATTTCTGATGGTAGAGAGATCTTAAAACAAATTGAAATAGAGATTACTAATGATTTGATTGCTAATAAAGTTGCAACTGTACATTTAATCGAACAATGGTATCATAGCTATGACATAGCTTTAAAAGAAGCTAGTCAATTTTTGGGAAAACCTCAATCAGATTTCACCCCAGAATTAAAATTATTATTGAAAACTTTTTCCGATTTTAAATCTATTATTTTTGTTCAACAAAATAATTCGCAAGAAATAGCTTTATCCTTCAGAACATTCTTGATTATTTCACAGAAAAATAATCAAGAATATAGCTGCACAATTGAATCAGGAACTCTAATTGATAATTTTCTTTACTTTAAAATACCAATGAGTTCTGAAGTTAACGATTCTAGTTGTGTTTTGGGTAAGATAAATAAAAATCATCTTACTGGCATTATTAAAACAGTTAGCCGTAGAGATGAATTGCAAATCAGTCTTTTCGACAATCAAAATCAACTAGTCGTTAGTAATCAGGCTTTACAAAATACAGTTAATTTTGAACAAGGAAGACAACAATTAGTTAGAGAAGAAATCTATCAATGGTTTCCCGAAGAAAAGGGATTACCTCTGATGATTCAATGGTCTAAATCCTTATACTGGACAGGAGATACGATAAACAATGATATTCCTTGGCAATTAAGAATCTTAATCCCCGCAAAAACTTATATTTATACTCTACAAAAAAACTACATTTTCAACTTCTTTTTGATGCTATTTTTGTCCTTAATAGCTCTTTTTGTATCATGGTTAGTTACTAAAAAATTGGTAAATCCTCTTTCTGATTTAGCCAAGATAACTAATAATTTACCGGAAAAACTTTTTGCTAATTTAGCTCAAATATCTCATAAAGATGAACTCAAACTTGAGTTACCTGAAAGTTCAATTATGGAAATTGATGCTTTAATTAATAACTTTAATAATATGTCTAAGGTTTTAAGTCAAGGAGTTGAAGAAAGTTATCAAATTAATCAAGATTTATTGCAAAAAACTAATCAACTCGCCAAGGCTAATGAAGAATTAGAATTTCGCACTAGTTTGCTCCAAAAAACTAAAGAAGCTGCTGAAGTTGCTAATCGCGCCAAAAGTACATTCATTGCTAACATGAGTCATGAACTTCGTACTCCATTAAATGCAGTACTTGGGTTTACAAAATTAATGAGTCGGGACTCCAATCTAACTCTCAAACAGATGGATAATTTGGATATTATTAATCGTAGTGGAGAACATTTATTATCTATTATTAATGACATACTCAATTTATCTAAGATAGAGTCTGGTCAAATGACCATTAAAGCTCAAAATTTCTCTCTCCATTCTTTACTGATAAATGTAAAGGAAATGTTTAAAGAAAAGGCAGAAAATCAAGGTATCGAATTACTATGGGAATATTCCTTGGATTTGCCGAACTATATAAAAACTGATGAGCAAAAACTGCGTCAAGTTTTGATTAATATTTTAAGTAATGCTCTTAAGTTTACTCAAAAAGGAAGCATCACCTTAAGAATGTCATCAGTTAAAAGTGAAGGAAAACTCATCACCATCAATTGTGAAGTAGAAGATACTGGTGGTGGTATTTCTTCTGAAGATTTAGATATATTATTTAAGCCCTTTATCCAAGCCAAAACTAATACATTTCAGGAAGGCACTGGTTTGGGTCTGCCGATAAGTCGCAAATTTGTTCGGCTAATGGGTGGAGATCTTACTCTGAGCAGTATTCTGGGCAAAGGAACGATCGCTAAATTCAATTTTGTCGTTGAATCTGTTACCAAGGATAAAATTAAAAATCGCAGCCTTTCTCAAAAAATAATTGGTTTAAAACCAGGTCAGCCAAACTATCGGATCTTAGTAGTTGATGATCGTTGGGAAAATCGACAATTGCTGGCACAACTATTAGAATCTATTGGTTTCAACGTATTAGAAGCGGAAAATGGTAAAGAGGCAATATCAATCTGGTCAAGCTGGCGACCTCATCTTATCTGGATGGATATACGAATGCCTGTGCTAGATGGTTATAAAGCAACTCAGTACATTAAATCTCATTCTAAGGAGCAAGAGACAATTATCATTGCTTTAACTGCTCATGCTTTTGAGGAAAATCGAGCAAATATTATCGCTGCGGGTTGTGACGATTATGTTCGCAAACCATTCTGCGAATCCATAATTTGGGACAAGATGGCAGAATATTTGAATATAAGTTATCTATACTCGGACAGTCAGATAGTACCCAACTCGATCGCGAATAAGAGCTTTAAGTTGGAAGCTTCAGATCTACAAATAATGCCGACTGAGTGGCTAACTAAGTTAGAAACAGCGTCATGGGAATTGGATGAAGAAGTAATTGCTGAGTTATTAAAACAAATCCCCGATGAACATCTTTTACTCATAGACGCACTTCAATATAAATTAAATAATTTCGATTTTGGCACAATTTCTGATTTAGCCCAACAAGCCCGCACTTCCTGAGCTAAAAAATTAATTAACTAGAAAGAAACAAGTAATATTCATTGAGCCATCAGTTTAATTTAAGTTTCTAGTAACTCTAATATTATGGGGCGTAAACAGATAAGTTTGTTCATCAATCCAAGTACTTTTTCCTTCGGTAGCACAACTACAACCCGATAACATATCTGCGGCTTGTCTAGCATGATTGGGTTGCAAACTAGCTAAATTCAAAATTACAGTTTGACGATCCTTGAGGGTTTTGAGTGCTGGAATAATGTCTTCTCTGGACTTAGGTTCTAGGACAAAGATAGAAGTTTTTGTGGGGGCAGCTAAACTCATGAAGTTATTGGAGTGATTTTTATCTAATACATACAGCTACAAAATCTTGACATTGTGAGCTTTGCGCTGTAATTGACCACAAGCTAACATAGATTTTGGGGAATTCTCTATTCTTAATTATTCGTACCAAATTGATTCGATTCTTTGCGAGATCGCGTTTGCCTCAGATAATTGCTCTTCACTCAGCAAAACGGTAACATGACCAAGTTTTCTCCCTCGACGAGATTCGCTTTTGCCATACCAATGAACAAAGGTCTGGGGCAAACTAGCCAGGCGATCGCGTTTATCTTGATAATCACTATCAGAATCTTCATAGCCCAATAAATTCACCATCACTGCCCCGGTCGTTTTCAATTGAGGAGTCGCGATCGCCAAATCAGCTACCACTCGCAATTGCATTTCAAATTGAGAAATATCGCAAGCATCGAGAGTATAATGCCCTGAATTATGGGTACGAGGAGCAATTTCATTAACTAAAATCTCGTCGCGATCGCTCAAAAATAATTCAATGCCAAAAATTCCCACGACTTGTAATTTATCAACCAAAGTACGAGCAATATGCTCAATCTCTTGCCTCACTACTTCAGGAATCACCGCAGGAATATTCACCCAACGACAAACCTGATTCTCTTGATAGGTTTCCACCACAGGATAAACCACGATTTTCCCAGCAGTATTCCGCGCCACCATCACTGCCAACTCTTTGGTAAAGGGCACAAATTCTTCCAGCAGCATCGGTGGACATTGAAACTTATTCCAGGTTGCGGTTAATTCTTCTCGGCTTTTAATAATAAAAGTACCTTGTCCATCGTAGCCATGACGACGAGCTTTGAGGACAACGGGAAAATCAGTGACAGATTCGAGATCCGCGATCGCAGACAAAGACTTGAACTGAGGAACAGGCAAACCAATACTTTTTAAATAAGAACGTTGCTCATACTTATCCAATAATGGAGCCAAAGCATTCAAACCAGGACGAAAGCAAACTCCTTGTTGAGCTAAAGATTGCAAAGCAGCTAGATCAATAAATTCATTTTCAAAGGTAATCCAATGACAATGGGTTGATAATTCTTGAGTCGCGATCGCATCATCCACAGCAGCGAGAATCACATCTTTAGCAAGTATCACAGCGGGATCATCTTGTTTCGGGGTTTGGACAATTAACTCCACATCAAGCTGCGGCGCTACCTTTGCCATCATCCAGGCCAACTGTCCACCGCCAATAACCCCTACTTGTTTGCTTTGCATTTGCCTATGATTCTCGCCCTTTTTCTGACCAGAGCTATTGTACAGCAGAACTTAACTTGAACAATTTCAGATGAGCTTGTGTTACTGCCATAAACTACTTGAGTCAATACTGTTCGCATAAGACCTATTTTTGTTTCTCTATAAGATTCGATTTTTGTCCAAAATTATCTGCTTCAATCCCTATTTTTTCGTGGGGGGCTCGCCCCCCAAACCCCCCATTGGGGACGATGTCCTCCCCAAACCCCCGACAATGTATTGACTCGTGAGTTGGAAAAATTTGATTTTTTCGACTATGTTCCAAAGTGATAGAGAGACTATATTTTAGTTAAAGAAATATCCCATAAAATATGTATTTTATTATTTTATAAAACGTAGCAAAACCAAATTTTGTAAGCCGAACAGTATAGCCACTTGAGTTTATAAGTAAAACCACAGAATCAATGTTTGTAAAAGATTA
>JBCCYD010000172.1:0-11737 GCA_039190385.1 Cyanobacteria bacterium P01_F01_bin.143
GCTAGTTGACGTTGAGAAATTTCCTCTTGTTCGTAAACATCAATAATCTTTTGTCTTAAATCAAGTGAATATGCTTTCATTCTAAATTAGCTGACTAGGTTTAAATTAAGTGTATCTCATCTATTTGAGAACCGCTATATAGCCTATCTCACAAGGGAATAGTAGAGGTTTCAAGTTTCGGATTTTTCTCTGAAACTCTGATTCTGTGGAGAAACCTTCCAAGTCGTGTAATGTTACTTTTGATTCGTAGATTTTTAATGAACATAAAGTAACTTTTGCATCGTTATTGCTTTAGCTTTCCCAAATTAAAGTTTTTGTAAACATTATCAAATCTCGGTGATTTTACGATTTATCAACCTGAGCATTTGTGATTATTTTGCTCAAAATTAAGATTATCACTAGGGATATTTGCTAGTAACTCGACATTGCCTTGTTGATTGATTTTCCAAGTTTGGGCTTCAACAATTTTTGATTTTGGAGAATATTCAGAGGTTGATAAATTATCTGGTAATTGATTTGGATTGTTGCTTAGCAAACGTAAATCTTGCCAAACAGTTTGATCACGAAGATATTGTCCTGGGTTTTCTGGTAGTCCGCCTTGACCTGCGATCGCGAATTGATTACTACCAATATTACAACTTGTAATAATCTCTTTTGTCTCATCAATAAAATTGTCTGGTAACTGATTAAATTCCAGAAAGCGATCGCCATTAATCGTTTTAATTTCAATATTTCCATCTAAGCCAAACATCGAACTAGCAGTAATTTCACTATCTGCCGAGATAAATAAACCTTGAGTTGTAATGCTCACATTTCCTCCATTACCTTGGACTGCATTAGCATTAATTTGGCTATTCTCCGACAAAGTAACCAGTTCACTATCAATAATAATATTTCCCCCATCAACACTCTCTGATAAAGTTCCTGTAGCTTCTGCATTAATAAAACTGCCATTTCGCAAAAGCAAAGATTTATCAATATTTAGATTAATATCTCCACCTTTTTCTGAGGAGCTAAATGCAGAAATATTACCCTTACTATCCAGCAAAATATGTTCTGTATTAATATCTAAACTCCCACTAGTCCCTGTTCCTTGACTGGTCACTGATACATGTCCGCCATCGGTCACAATTAAGCTCGGAGTATTAACCAAGATTGTCCCAGAATCTCCTGTGGGAAAATCTGGTACGCCTAAAATTTCCCTGAGAACGGGACTATAAATTGGGGTATTAGATTTAATGCCACTAACGAGAAAAATTTTGGGAATTTGACCACTAATGTTAATAGATTCGGTCGCATTTACTGTCAATGTTCCAGCATTACCCACGGCTAAAGTATCGCTAGCAACTGTACCTCCATCAGACAAAATAAGGTTATTAGTATTAATAATTAAATCACCACTATTTCCCAGTCCAAATGTAGAACTACTAATAAAAGTTGGGGCAAAGTTGAATTTGTTATAGCCACTTATTATTATGTTCTCAGCTACATTGACTTCCACATCTCCTCCCTCATTCAAACCTCCAAAATTCAGAGCAGCAAGAATTCCCCCATCTGACATCTGAAGATTTTTAGCTGAGATTTTCATCATACCGCCATGACCTCGACCATATATGGAGGAAGTAATTCGACTAATAATAGTGGGATTTAAAGATGAGAGATTTTCTATGGCAATCAATTCGTTTATATCAACATCAATTGACCCCATCCTTACATTACTAAAAGTTTGTGTTGTAATTGCCCCGCCGCCCGAGAGAAATAAATTGTTACCAGAAACAATAATATTGCCTCCTTGTTGGCTCCCTAAATTCTCTGTGACGAAGCCTGAATAAATTACTCCTGTGGGACTGCTTGTTGTAGAGGAAACAGGTGGCGCTTCTCCATTAAGAATCGAGCCAGAAATATCAATAGACTCTGTTGCCTTGACTTGAATATTGCCGAAATCGTTAGTGCCTAAATTTCTAATAACAGCGACGGAACCATTTTCGAGAATAATATTTTTTCCTTGTAATTTAAGGTCACCAGTATTGAGGCCACCTGTATCTATTAGTGATTTATTACTCAATCTAATATCAGCAAATTTTGTAACCTCAGAAGTATCTAATTCCCACTGAGGCTGAAATTTAACGAGTCCTTCTTCAACACTAGTTAGTTCAATATTTCCCCCTGGTACAAGAATAATGCCTCCAGTTAAATTAATTCCGTTAGCGATTAAACCTATTGTGTTGTTCTCGCTTACTTGTAGGCCATCGACTATGTCGTTAAATTCATAGGGAAAAAAGAATCCCCCAGTTAGCTTATGACCTTGATTTTGTACTGTAATACTCCCAGAATTATTACCTATCTGTAAGCCTGGAGTTAGGGTGACTGTTAACAGAGGTGCTGGATTTGCTTGGATAGAACTAAATTCTTGTCCTTGATCAAAAATATAACTTTCGGCAGTAGTCGCAAAAAAGGAACCATTAAGATCTAATCTGGCATTTTCGCCAAAGATAATACCATTGGGATTGAGCAAAAATAAATTAGCCCCACCATCTATGCTCAAAGTCCCAAGGATCTCGGAAATATTATTACCAGTAACGCGAGTCAAAATATTGGTAATGCCCTCGGGATTGGCAAAATCAACTCTAGCTCCATCATTGATATTAAACTCGGAGAAGCTATGAAATAGATTATGATCTCGAATCGCACCACCTTCGATTAGATCTGTAAGCGCATCTTGAGGGGTTACGATTGAATTTTCGGCTCCCAAACTATTATCAGGTACTATTTGAGCCTTCGCTGGGGAGATCAAGATAAGACTCAATAAGTAATAACTAAAGAATAGAAGATGACCAGAATAATTACTTTTGCTGCTCTTTCTACGAATTATACATAACATAAAGTAGTTTACTCATTACTCTTATCTTATGCTACCCAAATTAGAGTTTTTGGAAACATCATCTCAATCTTCAATTTCATAAAAAATATAAGAAATCACGAAGCCAATTTATCGCTAACTAGACGGTTTAAACTAATATTTTGCTCAGCAGCTTCGATCGCCAGCAGACGATGACGTTCTGGAGGAATCCGAACTTGAAATATTCCACTATAATTTTTCTCTGAAATAGGTACAGGTATTTTCTCTCCATTAGCTTCCATATCAATCACAATATCTTTGACCAACTCAATAATCCCTTCCAGAGTTTTTATATGTGTATTATCCAAGTAGGAAAGGCTGGGGAATTCTGCGCATAATCCAACAAACTCATTATCCTCTTCTGACCAAATAACCCTGTAAGTGTAATGTTCATAGTTAACCATCTTGCTCCATCTCCAATTTTTCTATCGCAGCTATCACTTGTTTAACTTGATATGGTTTAGCTTTTCCTTTGTTGTTTTGGATATTAACTCTGGGATCTCCCTGCCACGGAGTTTTGTAAATATGATGACTCGTTCTTTTCTGCCTAGGTTTCCCAAAGTAATAGTCACAAACTTTTACCAAATCAACAAACCTCACATTTCGGGGATTATTTTTGATTTGAATAAGGAGTTTTTTAATTTGCACTATACGACTTAGTCTAATCCAATTTTAGTTTTAATAATGATACTATGTCAATTGCCTGTTTCTGGAATGAGGCAATTTTATCACTTTTACAAAAATAAATGCGATCGCGACAGCGATTAGGCTTAGCCTGGCGCTTCGCGATCGCATTTACTAACTAACAATGAGGTCTACTCTTCTTCCCAACCTTCGTTAGCATTACCATTTTCATTGTCACTACCATTGTTACTACTACTGCTATTGATCGTAACCAAATCAATTTGCTGACGATAATAGTCCACGCTTTTGACCTCTACTTCTACGCGATCGCCTAACCGATAGGTCGTATTACTCTTTCTCCCCTTCAAACAACTTTCCCGAGAGCGATATTCATACCAGTCATCCTTCAGCGAACTCACATGAACTAGACCTTCGACCAACAAATCCTCAATTTCCACAAAGAAACCATAGGATTGCACCCCGGCAATCAA
Organism: Cyanobacteria bacterium P01_F01_bin.143; assembly: GCA_039190385.1. Lineage (GTDB taxonomy): Bacteria > Cyanobacteriota > Cyanobacteriia > Cyanobacteriales > Xenococcaceae > Xenococcus. Next base: position 4,015 of record JBCCYD010000172.1, read on the forward strand.
ACCTTCAAAAATCTTCCCGGTTCGCTCCTTCATTTTCTCAGCCTTTTTCAACCCAGCCAGATCCTTCTCCGCATCCTCGGCAATCTTCTCGCGATCATTGAGACGAGGCAAAATTGCATGGAGCTCAATATCAAGTTGTTCATGCATCTGTGGTGGCAAAACATTCCAAGAAATCTGACCACGGCAACTACTACTATTCAAATCCACCACCGTTTTCGTCCGACTACTACGGCGATCGCGGCCAGATTCAAAAACAGTCTTCAAAATACGCTGCACCACCAGATCAATATATCTCTGGCCAGGGGAAATGCAATGAGTATAACCATTTTCACAAGCCAAACCAAAATGCTTACCAGATTTCGTAATATACTTAGTCGGCTTCAAAGTATTTTGCAACAAATAATTCAGCACCTGACTCTCAGCTGAAGTAGCAAACTTCTGCGTTAAAGACTGATAATCATGGGGCTGCACCTCACCCTCGGGATCAAGAGTAATTTCTAAGCCCAAATTATTACTCAACTTGATCAAATCATCCAATTCATCCACATCAGGTTCAGGTTGAATGCAATAAATCCCTGGCACACCCCAAGCTTGCAACTGCTCTGCAATCACCTGTCCTGGTAACACCATCAACTCAGTCAACAAAGACTTAATTGGCAAACTAGAAGTAGTCAGGATCACACCCAAACGACCTTCATCCTTATTCAATCCTTTAACCGTTGGAGTAGTAATTTCAAAACCACCGCGCTGCAATCTTTGAGCCTTAACTAACGGACTAATAGTAAAGAAAAGATCTCTAAGAATGCCAACGAGAGGTTCTAATTTCGAATCAACCTCTACTCCCTCTCCCAATAAAGACTGGGCTTCTGCATAAGTAAAATAATGATCCACCGAAACTACAGTCGGTTCTACTCTTGACTCAATAATTTCCCCTTGAGTATTAATTGTCATTGAAACTGAAATTGTCAGACGGTTTTTCCCCGGCTTGAGCGAACAGATTTTACAAACTGCCTCCGGGAATAGGGGAATCGTTCGTTTTTGGAGATCAATCGCGGTACCTCTTCTTTGAGTGGTGCGATCTAGCAAGGTATCAGCCTCTATATAATGGGCTACATCAGCAATATGAATGCCTAATTGCCAATTCCCTTCCTCATTTTGTTCCAAGGTAAAAGCATTTTCAATCCAACTAGTATCTTCAGAAACTAATTCCCCACCGATCGCCACGGTCAACTTTTCCCTGAGATCCAATCTTTGTTTAATCTCTGCTGCCGGAACTTTTGAAGGCAAAGCTTGGGCTGCTTCAACTTCATTGGGCTTAAAATCATGGGGCAGATCATGTTTACAAGAAACAATATCCACATCAGAAGCTTCTTCCGCATCACTGCCCAATACTTTAGTCACTGTCCCTAACGGCGCATGTTGCCCCAAAGGATAACGCAATACAGACACATGAACTAAATGTTCAACTGCCTCGGCTAAATTTTGACCATTTTGCTGAAGATCTAATTCGAAAAGTAAGCGATCATCCAAAGGAACTGCTTTGTACTTCTCTTCATTTTCGGTGACAGTTGCCAATAAAGAAGGATTAGAACGTTCTAAAATCAGTTTGACTTCCCCCTCAGGAGAACGACGACGACTCCCTTCCTTGATCGTTCTTACCAAAACGCGATCGCCATTCCAGGCATTACTCAGATGACTTTCTCTAATATAAATATCATCAGCATTTTCTTCATCTTGAATCGCAAAACAGAAACCTTTACTCGAACAACGGAGTTTGGCTTCTACTACATTTTCTTCTTTAATTCGGCGATATTTGCCCCGTTCCTTATCTAAAATTCCCGTTCTTTCGAGAGCATCCAAAACAATTTCTAATTTTTGCATGCTCACCTCATCTTCACAACCTAGTTTTTTTTCTAAGTTTTTTTTGGCAACTAACTTATCATCTACAAATTGAGATAGTAGTGTAGCGATTGAAAAATCCATAATAGTCCTTATTCTATGAAAGTAAATCGATCTCAGCTTTATCCAAAAATTAAACGGGTAGTTCGTCTGAAAATTGACAAAACCCCTGTTGCTCTAACCTAATAACTAGCTACTTACATTTCAGCAATGTTTTTGACCAAATCAGAAGTCGGAAGTAAGGATTGTTCTGATTCAGCAATAACTAGTCCTAGGTTACTAACATTAAAGATCAATCGCCCATCAGTTTAGCCGAATCAATGCGGTTACAGCTAAGCTGGGGAGAAAATTATCTTGAAGACAAAAGGAGACAAACAGCAAGTAAACACTCATGTTTTTTCGTTGCTTACTCTTCATTCCTCATACTTCATTCCTTAAGTTATCTCTATATTTTAATTTTTCTGTCGCCAATGGCAAATTTCTTTTTGATTTTGGGTTAAAAATAGTAAATTAGTACTTAGGTGTATCCTTCAAATGATGATATGCCCTAACTCTCTTCGCATAATTGATAATGTTAACTAAATTTCGCAATCTCTATCCTCAAGGAAGCATTCTTAGTGAATTAATTGATATTGATCGAGGAGTCTATATTGTTCGAGTCTCAATCCAAGTTCATAGTATAACTTTAGCTACAGGCTTAGCTGGAGAGGATACAGTAGAAAAAGCAGAAGATAAGGCCAGAAATAGAGCTCTACAAGCTTTAGTCCTCGAAGATGGTCATTTAAGCTTGAATTTAGCAACGAAGATAACGTCTACTACTACAGCCCAAAGTAATTATTCCCCTAAAACCGAGAGTCTCAAACCTATATCTTCGAGCAAGATTGAAACTCCTCCCAAAATAGTAATTCCCCAGGAAGAACTAGTGACGGCGACGGTGAGCCCTCAAATAACAGCTCCGACCATTGAACCTTCTAAACCTGCTGTTGAGACCAAGAAGATACCGCAGCCTGAACCGGAAGTGATTCTCCAGTCTTTTGAGCCAGAACTACCCGTTACGATCCTAGACGATCGCGAAGATGTTTTGGAACCACCATTAGAGCTACAACCACCAGAAGATAATTATGCGATTGCCCAATCAGCAATCTCAGAGCCAGTAATCCCAGAACCAGTAACCCCAGAACCATCAGCGCCAGAACCTCCTGAAGCATTCGACTTCAATCAGATCAGACATAAAATTGACCTAGAGATGAAACGTTTAAGTTGGACAAAAGAACAAGGTCGAGATTATCTCCTCAGTACTTATGGCAAGCGATCGCGTTTACATCTAACCGATGATGAGTTATTGGAATTTTGGCATTATCTAGAAACCCTATCTAATTAAAAAATCAGCATATGGCGTCGCTAAAGAATCTACAAAAAGGAGTTTCTCGCATCTTAACAGCTACTGCATTAACTTTTGGATTAATGCTGGCTATGTTTATTGTGGAAACATCGATCGCAGGAGAAGGGCAAGAATGTGGGCTACATCCGATTCATCATCACAAACGAGGATTCAGTGACACATCCCCAGAAGATATTAAAAGCTCCAAGGACTGGTTTTTTTGTGAGCTGGAAAACTCGATCTTCCTCGATTCCTTAGATGGCTTTGCTATGATTGTCGCCTTGTTTCTGTTCTTACTCGAAACTCCCGATCGCACTCAACAAGCTCAATACGAAGCTTGGCAAGTAGTTGATTCTGCTCACGGCCTCAAAACTAGTTATGCCAGAATACAAGCGCTCCAAGATCTCAATGAAGACCAAGTTTCCATGAAAGGGCTATCGGCATCGGAGGCGGATCTGAGAAATATCGATCTCAATGGAGCAGATTTAAGTAATGCCGATTTACAAGATGCTGATTTTCGCGGTGCGGATCTTAGCGGAGCCAATTTGAGTAATGCTAATCTGACTAATGTAGATTTTAGTAATGCCAATTTAGCCAATGCTCGCTTGAGTGGCAGTGATTTGACAGGCGCTAATTTTGTAGAAACTAATCTAAGTAATGTTGATTTTGTCGGAGCAATCATCGCTGATACTAATTTTGTGAGAGCAAATCTAGAAAGAGCCTATTTCGGGGATAATAGTTTTATAAAAACAAATCTCAAAGATGCTGAAATTAAGAAAACTAAATTTTTTGGGGTCGAAAATCTTTCTTCCGCACAAATTAAATCGGCTGCTCATTGGCAAGAAGCTATTTACGATGCAGCATTAACACAGGAATTAGGTCTTTAATGCCTAGAAGTAGGAAGTAGAGAGGAGTAGTAAATTAATTAGTCTTATTTAACATGAACTTTCAATTTTTCCCAAGATGCGATAACTGTAATAAAGTTATGAGGTACTCTGATGAAGATAATCCCTCTAATTATTTTATGTGCTCTTTTTGCTTTCGATTTTTCTATCTAGATTCTGGAGGAAAATCTTACTACTTTTCTCGTGAAAATGGGAAAGTAATTAGAGATTATCTATTGTCAGAAGAAGATGAAAAATAACAATTTGTCGTAGAACTTGATTTTGTCATCTTCATTTACTAGATGATATAAAGCACGTTTTGATCAATTATGACTAATCGGCTCCTTTCTCAATCCAGATTTTCCTCCTACTGTATACCAATATTCCCACTGTCCCCCAGAAGCGGTAGACCAATCTTTTAAATCAAAACGACCGCTTCCTTCTCTGGTTCCAGAAATTCGATAAACTTTCACGGCCTTGCCTTGATTATTCCAAATCAGCGGCCAACCAGGTTCCATTTGCTCTGGAATTCCACCATTAGCCTGTAAAAAGTAAGCATCTTGTCCCATACTAGTTCCATTGCCGAAAACCTGAGCAATTCCATTTTCATCAATAGCGACAAATGCTCCTTCTTCTAAGCCAATGGCACGAGTATTGAGTTTGTCGCGATCTTGATTAATTACCTTAGCCAATAATCCGAGTAACCTTCCATATCTAGTTTCTGGATTTCGACTATTCATCCGATCTAAGTGAGTGTCAGTAATCACCCTTTCCAGATAAGGAATCTTCAGAAAGTCACTCTTATGAATGGTTTCAATATTATAGTGAAAAGGATCGTCGAGTATTTCTGAACTCAGAATTCCCTTGTTGTCAGGAGCATAATAATAATCTCCTAAAATGGCCATCCCTGCACTAGTACCCGCAATAGGAACTTTTCTATGATTGACGGCGTAATTAACTTCGTCTTCAGTCTTAGTTCCTTCCCAATATTCTTGATAGTCATTTTGATCTCCCCCAGCGATAAATAAGGCATCAGCTTGACGAATAAGTTCAATAACTTCTCGATCATTAGCCGCTTCACGACTGTCAATCGAGAGTTCGGCGGCTGAATTAATCCAATCTCGATAATTGCGACAAATCCATCTGGCCTGTTCTCCAATGCCACCAACACGAAGTACTAAATAATTTCCATATTTGGCTCGCGAAAGAAACCATTGAGTTGCCGCATCCTCTCCCGATAACCCTCCTTCAGCTCCACCAATTAATAAAACCCCTGATTCTGGAGTAATTAAACTCTCTTCACGATCTCTACAAGCCCGGTAATAATCACGAGCATAATTAAAATCATATCGACTACTCATAATTAATAACTCCTCTTGCTAAATATTGATTATCGCTCATATGCTTGTTTTTATAGTTATTGTCTTTCATTTGACTTTTGTAGACGACTGGTCTACTATTGATTTATGAAGACAGCAAATAAACGTAATGACCTAATCCAAATAGGTAGCCAAATCATTGTTAAACAAGGATTCAAAGCAGCAAGTATTAATCAAATACTTACTGCTGCTGGCGTACCAAAAGGTTCTTTTTACTATTACTTTTCTAGTAAGGAGGATTTTGGGTTAGCTATTATTAATGATTTTGCTGGAAGATATCAAAATAAGCTAAACAATACTTTAGGAAATGAAACTTTGTCGCCCTTAGCAAGATTGCGCAAGTATTTTGAATTGGGTATTGCAGATATGAAAGATTCTGAATGCGCTCATGGTTGTTTAATGGGTAATTTAGCCCAAGAATTATCGGCGCAGAATGAACTCTTTAGGGATCGCCTAAGTCAAGTATTTGCCGACTGGGAAGCTAGTTTTACTGAATGTCTTCAAGCAGCCGCAACTGCCGGAGAAATCTCGTCCAATAAAGATATACCAAATCTAGCTAAGTTTATTTTATCTGGTTGGCAAGGCTCTATCCTACAAGCAAAAGTAGCAAAATCTGTTTCGCCAATGGAAAATTTTCTGGAAATTGTCTTCGAGACATTGTTGATTAGAGATTTTTAATTAAAGACTAGATATTCATGATCTGGTCTTAACTCTGTCTGTTACTAGTAGACTAGTCTACTAGTAACAAAAAAATAAACCATATTGCAATAGGAAAAAGAATCATGACTAACGTGCCCCAACTTATTAGCCCTTTCGATGGAAAATTTTCTCTCAAAAATCGTGTCGTATTAGCTCCTATGACTCGCGCTCGTGCTCGTGCTAATAGAATGCCTAATGCTTTAATGGCCGAATACTATGCCCAGCGTGCAGGAGCAGGTTTAATTATTACAGAGGCTACATCTATATCATTGCAGGGTAATGGGTGGGTCAATACTCCAGGAATTTATACCGATGAACAAGCAGAAGCTTGGAAACAAGTAGTAGAAGCTGTACATGATCGCGGAGCCAAAATATTTTTGCAACTATGGCATACCGGCAGAGCGTCTCACAGCAGTTTTCAACCAGATCAGGTGTTGCCTGTCGCTCCTAGTGCGATCGCAATTCAAGGGGCCCAAGCTCATACTCCCGAAGGCAAACAAACTTACGAAACTCCCAGAGCTTTGAATTTAGACGAAATTCCTCAAATTGTTGAAGATTATCGTCAAGCTGCAATTCGTGCTAAAGAAGCGGGATTTGATGGAGTAGAAATACACGGAGCAAATGGGTATTTGATTGATCAATTTTTACAATCTAAAACTAATCAGAGAACAGATGCTTATGGAGGTAGTTTAGAAAATCGCTATCGTTTTCTCAAAGAAATAGTTGAAGCCATCCTAACAGTCTGGGATGCCACGGGAGTGGGAGTTAGGCTTTCTCCCAATGGTGTTTTTAACGATATGGGTTCCAAGGACTACCGAGAAACGTTTACTTTCGTCATCGAACAATTAAATAGCTATGGATTAGCTTATCTACATTTGCTAGATGGTTTAGCATTTGGTTTCCATGAGCAAGGAGAGCCGATGACTCTAGGAGAAATCAAGAAAGTATATCAGGGAGTATTAATGGGTAATTGTGGTTATGATCGCGACACAGCAGAACAGGCCATTGCCAGAGGAGATGCTGAGTTAGTAGCTTTTGGTAGACCCTATATTAGTAATCCCGACTTAGTGGAGCGTTTTGCTAATAATTGGGAATTAAGCCCGGAAGCAGATGTATCGACCTGGTATTCAGGTAATGCTAGTCCTGAAGGTTATACTGATTTTCCCGCCTACAAAGATTCCAAATTGGTCAACGCTTAAATATTCTGATATGAGAATAAATATTTTTAATACTTATTCTCATTTTGTTTAGCAGGATATTCTACAAATAGTAGGGCACCTCGAAAAATTGATCTAGCTCCCCTCAAGTGAGATCCTGGAGTGGAAATGTTACCAAGGTAGAGCGCGATGACCTCCGCTAAACTAACAGACTTAAGCCAACGATACCAAAAACTAAAGCAGAAAAACGACTTTTTAATCAGACTCAACAAACTTGTTCCCTGGGAAGAGTTCCGACCGAGCTTAGAGCAGATGCGTCAGAAA
>JBCCYD010000173.1:0-11636 GCA_039190385.1 Cyanobacteria bacterium P01_F01_bin.143
AGTAATAGGAAATAATTTCGGGTTTCAATATAAAAAAAATTTTCGTCCTATGCTGATTCAAGCTGTTGGATTGCAGAAAACGGAAAGAATTCATACTATTTTAGATTCAGAAAATTTATTATTTACTTTTGAAAATGAACTAGATGCGGTAAAAAGATTTCGGGATGATGCTGCACATACGAGAGTATCTGGTACAACTATGACTTATCCTGCACCATCACAAATTATTGGAAGTTTACAAAAAACTTATCCGATTCTCAGACGTATATACTCTGAAGTATCTAAATTATGATTTAGTATAATGTTGAATTAGTCAAGCGATCGCAAACTAACAAAAAATGCGATTGCCTTTTCCAACAAACAGACTAGCAAATTATAATTTAGATGAGTTTTTCGCGATCGCTCTCATCGTAATAGCAGGATTGATTCTCAAGAAAACAGCTATAATTAGACTTTAGTTCAATATGCTCTGAGATTACGGTAATTGTTACTCAACCAAAATAATCTTTTTTTAGAATTTGCTTCAATTCAATAAAACTATCTTCAGGGATTGTAAATTCGATTTGTTGAGCAGAGACAGCATCGTTAAATATTTTGGGATAAATATTCTGCATATAGTTTTTGAGACTGGGACTGCGATCTAATAACCTAAAAATACGGTTGCGAAAATTGACTACTTCAACTTGCCAGTGTTTATCATTTCGCTCTTTTTCTGCATCCCAATACTTTAGTTTAAGAATATGTTCTACCAATCGCTCTAAATAACTCTCAAGCGATCGCTTTTCTGATTTACCCATATCCTCAATTTCTTCTAGCAGATTAGGCCAATCCATAGTCTGAATATCCCTGTTTCTTAACGCGATCGTCATCTCTTCCACCCAGAGATTAAAATCGCGATCATATAATTTATCTTGCATTCTGTCTTTACCAATTTATTTCATGAGATCGCCCGAATTGTAATAGCGAAATTAATCTTCATTAAAATATTTTTGAATAATTTTCACAATTCTCCCAGATGCTAAACCATCACCAAAGGGATTAATCGCATTTGCCATTTGACTATAAGCTTGATCATCTTCCAATAACTTCTTGGCATTAGCAAAAATATGCTCAGGATTGGTGCCAATTAATTTAGCTGTTCCTGCGCTCACTGCTTCTGGTCTTTCTGTGTTATCCCGTAAAACTAAAACTGGCTTTCCTAAACTAGGGGCTTCTTCTTGTAAACCCCCAGAATCGGTCAGTAAAAAATAACAACGAGCGATCGCGCCAACCAATTGTTTATAATCCAAAGGCTCGGTCAAAAAGACGCGATCGCGTTTACCCAAAGACTCTTGAATCGGCTCTCTCACCAAAGGATTACGATGCAAAGGCAATAGCAAAACTGTATCGGGAAAACTATCTAAAATTGAGTGAAATCCTTGAAGAATATTGGCTAATGGTTCGCCCCAATTTTCTCTACGATGAACTGTTGCCAACAAAACACGATATTTCTGCCAATCGAGATTCGGAATATCACATTCAGGATTATTATTGGCCACTTTCAACAAAGCGTCAATAACAGTATTTCCTGTCTGATGAATTTCGCCAATAACCCCCGATCGCTGTAAATTTTCTACAGCTAATTCTGTCGGGGCAAAATGTAATTGGGCAATTTGAGAAATCAGACGACGATTGGCTTCCTCGGGAAAAGGATTAAACAAATTATCAGTCCGTAAACCAGCTTCCACGTGACCAATGGGAATCTTGTTATAAAATGCTGCTAACCCCGCCGCAAAAGCTGTACTAGTATCTCCTTGAACTACGACAAAATCCGGTTTTAATTCTGCGAAAACTGTCTCCAATCCTTGCAAACTATTACAAGTAATTTCGGTCAAAGTCTGCTTAGGTTTCATAATATCCAAATCGCGATCGGCGACGATCTCAAATAATGTCATCACCTCATCAACCATTTCTCGATGTTGTCCCGTTAAAACTACATAGGTTTTAATCTCAGGAGTATTACGTAATTCCTCAATTACCGTTGCTAATTTAATCGCTTCAGGGCGAGTTCCCAAGATCACGCAGACCGAAAATTTGGATTGATTCATAGATTTTGCACCAGTTGGAGAGTCATGATCAATCAAATAATAGCTCTTTTCTTTCTCTTTCATCGTTTATCTTCTACTCTGGTCCCCCAATCAACTAGCGATCCACGTTAAGCTATAGAGGTAGTTGTTGCTCGACTCAAATATGGGGATTTCATGCTGCGTATAATTTATCTGCAAACTGAAGTACAAGCAGAACTCCAACGTATCAGCGATCGCGCATCCGATACGGCTCTCCAATCACAAGAAAATCTCGTCCAGGAAATTGTTACCACTGTCAAAACTCAAGGCGATCGCGCTTTAATCGACTATACAAAAGAATTTGATCAACAGCTGATAACCCCAGAACAATTTCGCGTTCGCGGTTCCGAATTAGATGCGGCATACCAACAATTATCCAAAGATCTCATCCATGCCATTCAACTAGCTTGTCAGCAAATTACCGCCTTTCATCAGCAAAAAGTTCCCCAATCTTGGGTCCAATTTGCCGAAGACGAAATTGTTTTAGGACAACGCTACACCCCCATCGATAAAGTAGGGTTATACATCCCTGGCGGTAGAGCAGCCTATCCTAGTACGGTACTTATGAGTGTTATTCCCGCAAAAGTTGCCCGAGTACCTCGCATCGTGATGGTGACACCTCCAGGGGAAAATCTCAAAATAAATCCCGCCGTCTTAGTTGCCGCTCAAGAAGCTGGAGTTGATGAAATTTATCGCTTAGGTGGCGCTCAAGGTATTGCCGCTTTAGCTTACGGAACAGAAACGATTCATGCTGTAGACTTTATTGCTGGCTCAGGAAATACCTATGTAAATTTGGCAAAAAAAATTGTCTTCGGTAAAGTTGGCATCGATTCTTTGACAACTGGTGCTGAGATTATTATTATCGCCGATACTCATGCTAATCCTGTTTATCTGGCCGCCGATCTCATTGCCACCGCAGCCCAAAATTACCTCGCAGCAGCAATTCTTTTAACCACCGATACAAATCTTGCTCATCAAGTACAGAAAGAAGTTCTCAAACAATTAGAAAATCATCCTCTAAAAACCCTGACCGAAAAAGCAATTTCTCATTATGGTTTAATTGGCGTTGTTGATTCTCTCGAAATAGCAGCAGAATTATCCAATTTCTTTGCCCCCAAACATTTAGCCTTGCATTTAAAAGAGCCTTGGGATTTAATTGAGCAAATTCGCCATGCCGGAACTATTTTCATGGGAGAATCGACCCCAGAAGCTGTCGGGCATTATTTGGCGGGGCCTAATCATATTTTGCCAACTTCAGGAACAGCACGTTTTGCTTCGGCATTGGGAGTAGAAACTTTTCTCAAGCAATCTTCGGTGGTTGAATATTCGACTACGGCATTGAAAAAAATGTCTAGTACGTTACAAATATTGGCTCGTGTTGAGGGAAGATTATCTCATACCGATTCGATTCGTTTTCGTACAGAATAGAAATGTAATTTGCGAGCAGCTATTTTAAATCAAATATTTGACAACTTGAACAATAAACGACGACGATTATTTAATGCTTTTTGATATTGAGGATTTAATTGCAAAGCATTACTGTAGTTTTTAAGGGCTTCTTTGGTTTTCTGCAATCTTTCTAATGCGGTACCTTGATTGTTCCAGGCTTGATAATAATTGGGCTTAATCGCGATCGCTCGTTGATAAGCTGCTATCGCCTGCTCATAGTTTTTTACTTGAATATATAAATTTCCTTGGTTATACCAAGCCCGATGTTCATCTGGAGCAATCTGTAATAATCGATCATAAATTGCGATCGCCTCTTCAATTTGACCATCCCGAGCTAACAAATTACCCTGAGCATACCAAGATTCATAATAATCTGGTTTAATTTCAACCGCCTTTTGATAAGCGACTAAAGCCTTATCCGTTCTACCCAAGCGAGCTAAAATCTGACCCCGATTGTACCAAGCAGTATATAAATCGGGATTTAGTTCAATAGCTTGTTGATAAGCATCAATTGCTTTAGTATAAACACCCAACTTTTCCAATGTCAGAGCCTGATTATACCAAGTCGTATATTCTTGAGGATTCAACTGTAGAGCATGATGATAGGCCACAAAAGCTTGACGATAATCTCGTAAATGACTCAGGGCAATCCCCCGACGATACCAAGCTTGTTCCAAATCAGGTTTCACTGATAAAGCTAGATCTAAACAAATGATGGATTCTTGGTACTTTTGTAATTTTTGCAGAGCAATACCTCGATGAATCCAAGTTTGATAAACATTCGCATTGACATCAGAATTTATGGGATTACAAGAGATATTTTGTTCATAATTACTCAAAGTCTCAACTACATCAGAATGATCAAGATAAGCATATTTGGCACGAGATTGACTTCTTTCTAATCTTTGAAGTGGTTTTGACCTCTTGGCGGCTAATGACTCTGAGGCACTGACCCCGAACAAACTCAATAATATGCCTGTTAAAGCCAATAAGTATAATTTACGCATCATTCAAGATTAATTTTCCTTAGTACTACATTTATAGTGATCAGTCGTTATTTCGGCTGCGATCGCGAAAGACAGTAATTAGCGATCTACTTCAATGACATTACATTCCGTAAATGTTACAAAAGCTATTCAAAAGTAATAACGCTACGAATCGATTCATTTTTAAAACTTCTCCTTCTTGGGTGGCGCTAACTGGACAGTTTCGCTGAGAGGCTTTCCCGAATTAAAGGCAACGGCAGCTTTAACATCCATAATTATATTCTAATATAGACTTATCTGGTTCTTTACTTTTTAGTTTCCTCTAGAATGCCACAAAAATAGCCAATTCTTAATTCAGGGTTAAGAATTAGCTTGAGACTTGGCAATTTAAACTTTTGACAAAGACAATTTCACAAAAGCGCTTACTATTTTAGTCTAAATTAGAATAAGTCCAATCTTCAACTGTTGGGAATAGACATTAGTAAAATTGTTAATGTCACAAATACTACTATTAGCAATGACAAGATTAGCCGAAAATAAAACTCTAATTCTTCGACTCTTCTTTCTAATTGGCCAAAAACAGTATTAGACTTAGAAATTTCCTTAGTTTTACGATCTGCTTTTTTTCTCTTATTGGAAGAGCCAGAAAAAATATCCGAGTTACTAAGTCCTTGATATTTTCTAAGTTCTGATCGTGATAGTTTTGCGATATTTCTGATATGAATTAATTCTTTTGAGATTGGGAGAACAAACTTATAATATGCTTCAAAGTTTTCATTAGCATTTTCTGCCAACATCAGCTTGCCGCTTTCTTTTTGCAGTTTTTCAAATCCTGTCTCAATCATTTCAAGATAAGAATATAGTTGAGCTAATGCTTTAAGTTTATTCGCTTCTTTTTCTAATTTATTTAGATCAGGTTCACTTTTCTCACTACTCATTTGCTATACCCCAAAGCATTATCTATTCATTACAACAGGAATAATAATCGCTAGAGCTGAAGTTAAGATCAATCCAAAAGCCAAGTTAACTACCTGCTGAGAAGATTTTTGATAAGTCTCAATTCTTATATTGGATTTTTCCTGCTCATTTACTAGTCTTTCTAAAGTCTCTTCGATTTTGTCTAGTCTTCTCGTGGTGGTGGCTTGAAATTCTTCTTCCGTCATTGTTGTTGATTGTGTTTTCTCTTTTGAGGATACTTTGATTTTAGCGAAGTTTATCATCCTAACTAGAGCGATTACCATACTTGCATTTTAAGATTGTAAAATTTCCTTGTTATAGCGAGTTATTTCTGAACTATCTTCACCATAAACTCCCGTAATTTGTTGACGACAACAGGCGATCGCGAAATCATTAAACTCAGAGTCTTCTATCCCATACATATCCTGAAAAGTATCTGGGTGCACCCGACAAAAACCAGGTCTTTGCTCATAAATAGTACATTGTTTGGTTTGATGATCAAGATTAATACACCAGCCATCTTCTCCCACCATACTCAAATAAATTTCTAATTCCTCAACAGAAAGATATTCTTCCAAATCCGGTCTATCCTGCGGATCAAGATGACAACAAGCACCACAATTTTCTACACAACGCCATACTTCCTTTCGAGTTTTCATTCTTTACCCATTACCCATTACCCATTACCTATTACTCACACATTACTCTCTGTTAAAACTTCCCCAAAAGCAAATTCTGGTGCGGCTAAGACAAACACTGTAGAAGGCAAACCAACTACCTTAGCTTGGAGATTTTCATAATATTCAGTATAGTTTTCGCTGGGAGTTGCCATGCCTAAAAAGACTAAATCAGCATTCTTGGAAAATTGACGGAGAAGATCAGCAAAAGGACGACCTTGAGAAATATAAACCTGGGACTTTACATCAATCCGTAATTTATTGATATAACTTTTGATATTTTCTCTGGCTGCGATCGCGGCTGCATCATCAGGAACAACTAGTTTTAGATAAATTCTGGGATTGCGCCAACTAATATCTGTACTCAATAAATAGGCCAAAAGTAACATTAAACTACCATTAGCTTGTTGCCCTCCCCACCAAACATCAATCCGACGACGACCACCAAAAACCTGTTTGGGGTTTTCCCGGAAAATTACGACATTACGTCTACTAGCATGAATTTGTGCGATCGCCTGGCAAAATTGTTCTCTCCTCGAAGGATCTTCACTATCGCCCATAACAATTGTATTGGGAACTAAAGGCCCCAAACCATAGGTTTCTACCAGCCTCATCGCACCTTCAAACGGATCACTAGCCGTGGTCACTCTGACTAATGCTTGTACACCTCGTTTACGAAGATAATCGCGAATAGTTTTTTCTAATTTGATTTGACGCCCCAGATCCCGAGAAGCACTGGGTAAAACACTAGAAACTGTCATCAAACTACGATGATGACTAAAACCATCGGCTAATTCAATCAGAGACCAACGTTTTTGTGGTGCCCCAGAAAGTACCAAAATATGAGGTCGCCAATTTTTCGTATCATCCTCTTCTGTCATTTGGAATATACCCATGCCAATTAAGGCCATCCACATTCCCCGACGGACGTCTCCCCAAGTAGTGCGTAATTCTCGTTGTTGTAGCCAGAGAAATACTCCTGAAACGATTACAGCAGCGATCGCGGTTGAGCCAGCATCAATTAAAAACATCACCCAAAGGCAACCAATTGCACCCAAAATCGATAGCGACCAGTGAACCCGAAAAGTAGGACGAAAAGAAGGACTTTGCAAAAAACCTTCAACTCCAGCAGCAACATTGAGTACCAGATAGGTTGTCAGGAAAAACATACTCAAGATTGGAGCAATCAAATTAAGGTCTCCGATACAAACAGCCGCGATCGCGAATCCTAAAGTAACCAGAGTTCCATTACGCGGTTCATCATCCTTACCCTGCCCATTGCCCAAAAAGCTTAAAAATCCAGGTAAGACACCATCCCTAGCTAAAGCTTGCAAAACCCTTGGCGCACCCAAAATACTGCCAATGGCACTACTCAGGGTAGCTCCCCAAACCCCCAATAAAATAGCTGGTCCCCAAAAGGATATTTGCTGCATGATTAGTGGCACATTGATTAAACTAGACGTATCGACTCGAAATGCCAAGAAAATTGGCAAAATCATGTAGATTGCATAGCCCGTGATCACTGCGGCAAGAGTCCCTGTGGGAATTGACTTGATAGGATCTTTAAGGTCTCCTGACATATTGACTCCTGCCATAATTCCTGTCACCGCTGGGAAAAAGACAGCAAATACAGTCCAAAAAGGTGCGGCATCTTCAGGTGGAGAAGTAAACATTTGGACTTCCACATCGGGGACAGTATGACCAAAGACAAAAGAAATTAGCGATAACGCGATCGCTGCCATAATAAAGTACTGAGCCTTAATTGCAATACTGGCGGAAGTCATGGCCAAAATTCCGACAAGGATTGTAATAACTAAAGCTACATAGGTTTGATTGAGATCTTGTAGATTAAACCCAAAATTAGCTACGCCAATAAACAAATTAGTACGAACAATGCTCTCGGCAAAACCAATAGTATAGAGAGCAACGGAAATGGCTTGGGCAAAATAGAGAGAAATTCCTACAGCTCCCCCTGGCTCAATTCCTAGCGAGCGGCTAATCATATAATATGCCCCACCACCTCTAACTACTCGATCAGTTGCGATCGCGCATATTGACAATGCGGTCAATAAAGTAATCGACGTGGAAATGGTGACAATAATTAGAGTATTAATCAAACCTGCGTTACCGACTACCCAGCCGAAACGCAGATACATAATTACACCAAGAATTGTCAAAATTGAAGGAGTATAAACACCTCCAAACGTCCCCAAACCAGACTCGCCGAGAGTCTCGTTATTGTTGGAACTAGGTTTGAACCCAAAAGGGAAAGGAAATTTCACTATTGCAGCCTATGAAGTTACAAATTGCTTTGTTAAAGCAAGCATAATTATTACAGAATCTAATTGATTACTGCCAGATCGAGAAAGTTTAATTAATGATATTATGTTTGTTTGGAGTTTAAACTAATTTTCAAATAAATCAATTATGGCTTTAACCCAGCAAGTAAAACAAGAAATCATAGGAGAATATCAAGTTCACGAAACCGATACTGGTTCTGCGGATTTACAAGTAGCAATGCTGACTACCAGAATTAATCAGCTTACTGAGCATCTGAGAAATAATAAACAAGATCATTCTTCTCGTCGCGGTCTCTTGAAAATGATTGGTCGTCGTAAGCGTCTTTTGGTATACATTCAAAAGAAAGACTATGAGCGCTATCAAAAACTTATCTCTCGCTTAGGAATCAGACGGTAATTTCAGTTAGCAGTTATCAGTTAACAGTTAACAGGTTCCAGCTTTAGATTGGGTTGCGGTCGGCTCTCCGCGTCCCATCTTTGCGGGATAATATCGACGTTAGACTTTTATTCATCTTTAAAGGATACTTTTCCTTCTAACCAATCAGTTAATAAAGTTGGTAGGTTTTTTTTCACCCAGCGTAAAGCTACTGCTCTTAGTATGGGTTTAGACATTCTCGCGATCGCTTTCAAAAAACGATTCATCGGTTTATTCTGGTATTTTTGATTAATAATATTGATCGTGCCAACGTCATAAAGACAATCAATAATTAACTTTAGTGTAATTTCTTCTCGTTCAACTAATTGTTGTAGTAGCAATAAAACATCTCGCATCCGCTCCTGCTTTTTTAGTTCTTCTTGGGCAGCTTTGGCGAGTTTAGTAGATTTTTCTGGATAAGTTAGCATTAAAATTAAATATGAGATTTCAGATTTAGAGCAATACTCTAGATATTTCTTTTAAATCTTGCCGTAGTATTTTAGCTGACAAACAATAGCTTTTCTAAAATAAAACCCATGACAATCTCTAAACCTTCTCCAGTTTTGCAATTAGTATAGGCGATCGCTTTCCCTTGACGATAGAGCGGTGCTTCTTGGCGAATTAATTCTAAATCTGCCCCAACATAGGGCGCGATGTCAATCTTATTAATTACAGCCAAATCCGATTGCACAAACCCAGGTCCATTTTTACGGGGAATATCATCTCCGGCCCCCACATCAATCACGAAAATATAAGCATCCACCAAATCGTAACTAAAAGTCGATGCCAGATTATCCCCACCACTTTCGATCGCGATTAAATCCAGTTGAGGATAGAGCATCTCTAAATCCTGTATTGCCAGTAAATTCATACTAGGATCTTCGCGAATAGCCGTATGAGGGCAGCTTCCTGTTTCTACGCCGATAATTCTTTCTGGCGGCAAAATCCCCTTATGTTTTAGTCTATCAGCATCTTCAGTGGTCAAAAGATCATTAGTCACGATCGCAACTTCCAATCCTTCTTGAATTAATAAAGGAATCAAGCATTCCAATAATGCGGTTTTACCACTTCCGACAGGTCCACCAATTCCCAATCTAGCTGCTGATTTTTCCATCTATATTCGAATAGGTTAAATTATTCATCTAAGACAATAATTATTGATATTTTCAACCAAATTATTCTTAACTTCTTCAACATTTTTTACCTCATCATGAGCTGATTGTAAAGCTGGTAAATTTCTCTTCTCTCTCGCTTTTACCGCATCATCAGTAGCTTGAAAATAAACCCGATAAAGATTTACCAAGCTCTTTTGATATTCAATTAATTGGTCATCTTTAAGTTCTAACGCTTCCAGATTGGTTACCGCCTGCTTCATAATAGTTGAGGCTTCGAGCCAATTCTGTAAATCGCGATCGCTAGAATTAGCCGCAATAGCTTGAGTCTGCTGCGTAACCTTATTTGCCAAAGTGATCATCTGCTCACACTCAGCATATTTTCGAGGTTCACAAGCAACAAACAAGACATTAATAATTGCCCAAAATATAACAGCGACAAAAATTCTAGGTTGAGAACTTGACACTAATACCCCTTGATAAAAATTTTATAGCAACTGAATAGATGGGTTTAGTCTAGTACAATCTACTTAAAACGTAATCAGTAAGTTCACTCAGAGCACGAGATGAATCCGACGGAGTAATACTTTCTAAATGTTTTCTCGCTTGAGTCGCATGTTCTTTTGCTAGTTCTTTGGCCCGAACAATTCCTTGACCATTTCTAACTATTTCCAGAGCCTGCTCTAGATCATTTTCTTCACTAAATTCTCGTTCAATCAGAACTTCTAGATAGGGTTTTTCTTCCATGGCATAGAGCACTGGAGCAGTTAAGTTACCACTAGCTAAATCAGAACCTGCTGGTTTCCCTAACACTTTAGTCGAGCCAGTGAAATCTAAAATATCATCAACAATTTGAAAAGCTAGACCCAGATTGCGTCCATATTCATAAAAATCAACAGCTAGCTCATTACTTACTCCACTTAAAATTGCTGCTGCTTTGGCACTATTAGCAATCAAGGATGCAGTTTTATAATAGCTTTTATTCAGATAATCCTCAAAAGAAATATTGGTATCAAAGCGATTTAATCCTTGTAAGATTTCTCCTTCGGCAAAATCTCGAATCACTTCTGAAAGTAATTTTACTACTTCCAAATTATCCAAATTCGCTAAATACCAAGAGGATTGAGCAAATAAGAAATCCCCAGATAAGATTGCAATCCTATTATCAAACAGACTGTTTACCGTCGGCACATTACGCCGTAAATCTGCTTCATCTAAAACATCATCATGTACGAGACTAGCAGTATGAATCATTTCCGTAATTTCTGCTAGACGACGATGACGTTGCGTAAGATCTTTACCTTGAACGGTTGCTCTGGCGACTAACAAGACAATGGCTGGTCTGATCCTTTTTCCTCCAGCATCAAAAAGATGTTCGGCTGCTGCTCTTAAGATAGGATGACGTGCTCCTACCAACTGCTTCAGATTGTCAGTTAAGATATGGAGATCTCGTTCTACAGGGGCTAATAAAGAAGAAGTTGATATCATTTGTGAGCCAGATTTGGCAATTTATTTATTTAAGAAAGTTTACATTTCATTGTACTTATTTTAAGGGAAACTAACCTGAGAACCAAGATTAAAGAAAAAAATCTGTTATTATACATAATCCTTCATTTTTGTGTTACTATGTTATTG
>JBCCYD010000174.1:0-11620 GCA_039190385.1 Cyanobacteria bacterium P01_F01_bin.143
AAGATAGAGTGTCTTTATTTAATGACATTGCCACATGTATTATAAATAATAACGTTTCAATTAGATTTGTGGAAATTGATGTCAATTGGCATAGAAAAAAATATACCTACCCAGAGCCAGAATACAAGCTAGGACTTCAATTGATTCTTGAAAGATTTTGCGATTTTCTTGATAATAAAAATGATTTAGGATTAGTTTTTTGCGATTACGAAAAAGACCAAGTTACCAACGCGATACTAGATTTTTCTCAATTTAAACAAAAGATGACAACCCCAATGGTTTACGGAAGACCTTTAGGACGGATAATCGACACGATATACTTCACGCAGTCGCACCACAGTAGATTTTTACAAGCTGCCGATGTTATGTGTTTTCTTGCTCAAAGATTTGAAAGAAAAGAAAAAGCACCTCAAAAATGGCACGAGCAAAAATGCTTAGATATATGGGAGCTTATTAAAAACAATACAGATTTTGAAAAACAAGTTTGGGGTACAAAATAAGTAGAGTTTTTAAAGATTAGAACAATTAAAACTTTGGAACGACTAGACTCTCATATTTGGAGTAAGCTCGCTTATATGGAACGAACCTTACTAGTCGCATAATCATTATAGTTTATTTTTTGTCATTGTAAAAATAAACTTTTCAAAAAATAATTTGCGTGGCAAACCAATTGTTAAAGAGAACGCTATTTACTTTGTATAAATTATGTAATATGCTGAAACCCTTGCTCAATAAGCGTTGTATACGTTGTATATCACATAATATACAATATTGGGTTCTCTGCCGAGGGGAACAAGTGCAAGATTGAAGAGCGTCACCGTAATAACCACAGGGACAAGGATTAGTACTAGCAACTAAAGTAAACTGGGCAGGAAATTCCACTGATTGACGAGTTCGAGAAATCGTTACTTGACCATCTTCGAGTGGTTGCCGCAAATATTCCAAGACATTGCGTTTAAATTCAGTTAATTCGTCGAGAAATAAAACGCCTTTATGGGCCAAAGAAATTTCTCCCGGGCGAGGATAACTGCCACCACCGACCAGAGAAGGCCCTGATGCTGAATGATGAGGACTGCGAAAAGGTCTTGTGGTAATCAGTGAGCCTTTATCTTTTAATAATCCTGCCACCGAATGAATTTGGGATACTTCCAAGGCTTCGGAAAAATCAAGACTGGGTAGAATACCTGGCAGTCTTTTGGCCAACATAGTTTTGCCACTGCCTGGGGGACCGACGAATAAAACGTTGTGGCCTCCTGCAGCGGCAATTTCTAGGGCGCGTCGGGCATGAACTTGCCCTTTAACATCTTTAAGATCGAGAGCGTACTTATTAGATTGAGTTAATTTTGCTGTAGTATCGATTGATATGGGTTGATATTTTTCAGGGCAATCTAAAAATCGCACGACTTCGGTTAAATGCTGGAAACCATAGACGGAAAGGTCTTGGACTACTGCGGCTTCTTGAGCATTATTTTTGGGGACAATCATGCCGGAAATGCCGATGCGAGATGCGGCAGCTGCGATCGGCAATACTCCAGCTACGGGTCGCAAGCTCCCATCAAGAGATAATTCACCGAGAAATAAATAATCTCCGAGTAGATAGGCATTGACTTGTTCGGACGCAGCTAAAACTCCGATCGCGATCGGAAGATCAAAACTAGGTCCTTCCTTGCGTAAATCCGCGGGAGTCAGATTAACGACAATTTTTCTGACAGGAAAAGCAAATCCTGCATTTTTGATTGCTGCTTTGACTCTTTCTTTAGATTCTTGGATCGCTGCATCAGGTAAGCCAACCACTATGGTTTTTGGTAGACCTCCTGAAACATCTACTTCTACTCCGACTTTAACCGCATCAATACCGACAATTGCCGAACTCCAAATTCTGGCTAGCATGAATATTTATTTAGTGCTTTTATGCTAGTGTAGGCTTTGGAACAGCAATTATCTAACCGCAAATTTACTCATATTTTTTGATAAGGCTTTAATCTTTGTACTACAACAAAAAGACAAATAGCTTATTAAATACGGAAATAACTGGTAAATTATATAGAAGCAGGTCTACTTCTCATTCTTGGCTTAGGTATTTTGCTTCTGTGTGCCCGAAGAAACAAGTTCTTGTTCCTTTTCATGACTGTGACTATGACCGTGACTGTGATCGTGAGTATGCCCGTGAGCGTGATCATGGTCATGAGTATGTCCGTGAGAGTGATCATGGTCATGATCATGATCATGACCACCAAATCCAAAACTAAAACCATGAGTATGACCACCGGGTCCATGAGTATGATTCGCCATTGGATCCTCCAAGTCTTTAGCGTTTGGACCAAATGCTGTATAAATTGAAATCAGTGTTATTGCAATCAGTGAGACAGCAATAAAGAGCACCATAACCGTTGCAGAATCCATAATTTTAAGTAATTTATTTCAAGAGAATAAAAAAAGATTGACAATTAAGTCTTACCTGATGAGTTAGACTTTGCTCTCCTTGTAAGAAAGCCCTTTAAACTCTCGTTTATTTCGGCTTGTCCATTATAGAGATTGCTCTCAGCAGGAATTGCCATATTAAAAGTCATTTTTTATTTAGCATATGTTAAATAAAAATAATTTGCAATCATAAAATAGAAGAATAAGTATGGACGTAGTGCTAGTTTAGTTGTAGACGCAATTAAGGCTATTATTAATGATTGTTTACCCTATAAAGTGCCTGAAGCTTGGTTATTTAAGAGCGATCGCGCCTCTAAATCGGATCTGCGATCTCGCAACTACAAACTAAACTTTAGTCGCTCTATTAGCCGAACCTCTTTCAACTTCACGAACTTTCTTACCACGCCAAACCAAACGAACAGGAGTGCCTTTAAAACCCAACTGTTCTCTAAATTGCCGATCTATATAACGACGATAATTATCAGTAAATCGTTTCGGATCATTAACAAACAACGTAATAGTTGGGGGTTCACTTCTGACCTGAGTTCCGTAATAAATTTTGCCTTGTTTTCCTTGTCTATTAGTCGGAGGAGAATGCCAACTCACAGCTTCTTCTAACACCTCATTAATCACAGAAGTTGTCACCCGACGACGATATTCGGAAATTGCTGTATCGACCAAATCAAGAATCTTATCTACTCTTTTACCTGTTAAGGCACTAGTAAATAAAAGTTCTGCCCATTCCATAAAATATAGCCGAGACATGATTTTCTGCTTGTACTCATAGATAGTATGGGAATCTTTCTCCACGGCATCCCATTTATTCAGGATAATAATTGTGGCTTTTCCTTCATCAATAATGCGTCCTGCCAATTTCAAATCCTGTTCGGTGACTCCATCAAGGACATCCAAAACAAATAACACCACATCAGCACGACGAATTGCTTTAAAAGCTCGATTAATACTAAAAAACTCGGCTCCATATTCGACGTTTTTCTTCCGTCTAATACCTGCTGTATCAATCAAACGATAGGTTGTGCCATTTCTTTCTACTACAGTATCGATCGCGTCTCTAGTAGTTCCCGAAACAGGAGAGACGATCGCTCTTTTTTCTCCAGTCAAAGCATTAAGCAAGCTGGATTTTCCCACATTAGGACGGCCAATAATTGCAACTTTAATTTCTTCAACTTCTGGCAATTCATCAACGGTTGGTAAATGGGTAATCAGTTGATCTAAAAGTTCTCCTGTGCCACTTCCGTGGATTCCTGAAACAGGATAGGGTTCTCCCAAACCTAATTGCCAAAATTCGGCTGCTTGAACAGCGCCTTGTTCGATGGATTCACATTTATTAACCGCTAGTAGTGTGGGCACAGATTGAGTTCGTAACCAATCAGCAATTTCGCGATCGCCAGCAGTTAAACCCATTTGTCCATCCACCATAAAAATTGCCGCCGAAGCTTCACTCAAAGCAGCCATTGCTTGTTGGCGAATCAGAGGCAAAAATTCTGTATCATCATCAAAGACCAAACCCCCAGTATCGACTACTTGAAACTCTCGATCTTGCCAAAAAGAAGGTCGATAGGTGCGATCGCGAGTTATTCCCGGTTTATCATAGACAATGGCTTGTTGATCCCCCGCCAGACGATTAACAAAGGTAGATTTGCCCACATTGGGTCTACCAATAATAGCAACAATAGGTAAAGGCATAATTTCAGTTAACAGTTAACAGTTATCAGTTATCATTCTTCGAAGACTTGGTCAGTTCTTTGCAAATAGTAACTAGTTATTTGTAAATAGAAGAGTTAATAATGGTTTTTTGTATTTAATAGTTCTCTATCAGTCTATCTTTTGTGGGCTGCAAGAGTAAATATAAAATCCTGTTTCTATTGCTATAAGGGAAAAACAAACTGATATTATTTTTAGTAAGTTACTTGTATTTTTTGGAGTTATATTATGAGATTAAAATCTATATTTAGTGCCTTGCTATTATACTTATCTCTAAGTTTTTTGGGATTTGCCCCCAACGCTTCTGCTGATGCTACAGCTTACATTATTAGTCCCGCAGATGGAGCAACTGTCCCCGAAACCTTCACTGTTCAATTTGGCTTATCGGGAATGGGCGTAGCACCTTCTGGGGTTAATGAAGAAAATACAGGACATCATCATCTTTTCGTTGATGTTACCAACTATCCTGATTTTAATTTTTCTCTTCCGACAACAGATAATATCTTGCATTTTGGTGGCGGGCAGACCGAAACTGAGTTGACTTTAGCTCCTGGGGAACATACTTTGCAATTAGTATTGGGTAACTTTATCCATGTTCCTTTCGATCCTCCAGTTATCTCAGACAAAATTACTGTTTATGTTCAGTAAATAAAAGTAGCGATCGCAAATATCATACTCGCGATCGCTAAACTCATTACTCATTACTCATTACTCATTACTCATTACTTCCGCGTAGCGGCACTAGGAACCAAGTCGATTCCAAGGTGCAAATGCGTTATTGACACCGCGAAGAGCTGGGGCAAGTTTGGGATAATGCCGCAACAAAACAGTAGTCATTGTATTGTCACTAACCCATTCGATGCCAACGGGGGTATAAACTTGGGGAGTGAAATCACTGCTCAGGAAGCGATCGCTATTAAGACGACGCGAAGCCATCACAATAAAAATGCGGAATGCCGTATCACTAAATCCAAATCCCTTCGGTGGGTCTTCAGCAAACATGCCGACCATGACATCAACATCATCAATCTTGCCATCATAGACAGTCTTAATCTTTTCGGCTAATGCCGCATCCGAGGTTAATTTATCAAAAGATTCAATGCGAGGAAGACGCAGCAATTCTCGGAAATCGTTATAACGAGGAACTCCCCTTTCGCGATCGCGTAGAATATCCACCGCAGCTAAATCAACAATTCGATTATCCGTACGCCTCGGGAGATTCCGTAAAAAGTTGGGATAATTTCCTAAGGTAATAGCTCCTGGATAGGCGATTCCTAAAGAATAAAAGAGATCGCTCGTATCATATTGTTCTAAAACATCTCTGGCTCTTTTCCCTACCGATTCTTTGAGAGTAGCTTCTCCCAGTAACTCATTAGTCGTAACAGAACGGAAAGTAAAATGGTCAGGAACCAAAGGATGCATCCGATAAACAGACACAAACTCTTCCGTCAGAGAGTAAGGAACTCCAAAGTGATTAGTCAGCGAACCTGGAATTCCACTAATGGCTTCACTATCACTAATACGACCCAAAGCCTTGGAAATATTTTCCCCAAGTAATCCCCACCAATTAGCATTCATGCCAATTTGTAATGTCGGATGACCGAGAATGCCTGGTGTCCATTCCACTGTGTGGATTTTAGCGATTAAAGCAGCATTAATTAATCGAGCTTTCTCAAATAATTGATCATCTGTCAAGTTAGGATACTCTCTTTTAAGGCTGTCACAGATCGCATTATGTTCTAGAGTGAACAACACATGCATCAGAGCGAGTCCCAACCACCAGTTATCTTTCACTCCAGTAACCTCAACCCCATCTACGACTTGTCGATTATTATCTTGCTTAGAAGCAATTAGTAGTAATCCTTTATCATCTACCCATAACTTTCCATCTTGATGTGAGCGAACAGCCTTTTGGATTTTAAGGTTACGACCATAGATTTGGGAGCTGTCCCACCAAGGACTCTCGCGATTAAGATAGGATGTCGGATGTCCTTGCGGATCATCTGAGCTAGTAGGATCTTCTTTGGTACGACGAATCTTGATCGGATTATGTTCTTGTGGCCAATCATCATCTTTAGCCACAGGAATCTCGAAGTAAGGATATTTAGGATTTTTATTCGGATTAACCGTAGTATGAGAAAACCAGCCATGAATCATAAATTGAATCCAGCCGGCAGCTAGAACATTTAAGGTTGTTGCTGGTTTAAAGCTATCTCTGGTCATTAACTCCTGAGCTACCATTCGCGGATTAGGAGTTAAAATCCTGTCATCGCTTGGTCGCTGAACTCGATCTAGCGGCATATTGCGACCAAATCGCCGATCCGTACGACCCATATCTGGTTCGCTGAGATCGTTATAGGAGCCATCAGGCGATCGATTGGTGAGATATTCTTCTGGAGTGTTACGAGGTAAGGGATTAGCGTTAGAAGCCTCTGTTTCCGTATCATAGAGATTTTTCTCCCGTAACAAAGTTCTTAGTTCAATCAAACTCAAAACCCCTAACCAAGGAGGTAATTGATCCCACCGAACAAATCGATTGACTATCCCAAAAATCAATTCAATTAAACGTATCCACCAAGAGGTTGGCGGAGTATAACTTTCCCGCTTTAATCGATAATCTTCACTAGCAGCATATACTGGATTACGACCTCGATTTAATTGTCCTAGGGGTTTAAAGGTCTCGGCACCATTCCAAGGATTGAAGCCTGTTTGCTCGATAGAAGCCTCATCGTCTTGATCTTGATTTTCTGCAATATCTTGTTGAGGGATTATTAGTTGGGCAATCCTGAGAGGAGGAGAATCTGATTCCTTCCAGAGTTTTGCTCCATCTTCAATAGGCGTTTTCTTCTCACTCACAAATAATTGAGCCATGATATCGAAAGTGACATCACCATTTTTTAAACGCTCTATCAACTCTTGACGTAAATAATTATCTTCTTCTCCTGGTTCAACTTCTGGGGTTCTGGGGCTAGGTTTAGCATGAAACTGGAGCGCGGCTTGGCCTAGTTGAAATGGGCCTCTACTCCAATAGGTTTCAGTGGCGAGACTTCCTACTTTACGTCGAGAATATTTAATGACATTAGCCAGCATCCGAATTGTTTCAAAAGGGCCAACAGAAAATATCAGTCGTAATGGCAAAAGCAACATCGGAGGTTTGCTGGCGGCTTTGGCAAATTCCATAAACTGACGCACATTGCGAGCATGGGAAACCGGCGCATTGGTCATGAGCAAGTCATTCATCTCTTGCTTGTCATCTTTGCCTGTAGAAAGTACACGAATAGCTAATCCTCGTAGATCATTTTCGGTGTCAGCTTTTACTTGTCCTGATGCATTGGATAATCGAACATGGGCATCATAGGTTTGACCAGGTTGGAAAATTCCATGTTGCAAATGGTCAGGAAGATTAGATTCAATTGTGAATTTAGCATTGGTAATGCCGGCTTGGATTTTGGCATGTAAAGCACGACGAACTGGTTTTCCCCCAGATTGCTTGAGATTTTGCGCCTGTACTAATTGAATGTCTTCGGCATATTTTCGAAAAATAATCGCCTCTGCTTCGGGATTACCTCCTAGAAAGCTTTCTTCCCAACCTTGACCTGTTAATGTAGCCATTTGAACTTCTCCTTCTACGAAACGTTTAAATAGCTTCAAGCTCTCAGCCTGTTTCAATTACCTCACGATGGGAGGAAAAAAGCTAATAGCTATCAGCTATTTATCTGGGAAAGCTAGAAAAGGGGGAGGAAGAAAATTCTCTTCCTCTTTTGGTCGACTTGCCTTAGATGAGAAAACCTCATCGAGTAAAGCTTGTCCTCCCTTTTCCTGCTTGTATTTTTTTCTGATTAATAAATGTCTGACTCCAGCCGCAGCATCGAAGCTAACTTACTGGGTTGAGAATCTCTATGAGACCTTCAAGGGTGAAGCCATCGCTCCGAATATATTCGAGAACACCGCCCTCACCATTTTTAACCTGCATGGCAACCTGAGCTAGTTGCTCACGACCTTCGGCGGGTATTTTCAACAATCCATCAGCATCACCATGAATAAGGTCACCAGACTGTATTTCGATGCCACCAACGGTAACTGTGCCGCCAATCCTAACTAATCGTGCATTACCGCTACTAGGTGTAATTCCTCTAGAATAAAAATGAAACCCCAGATCCCTTACTTCATTGACGTCCCGCACCGCAGCATCAGTAAAAAGACCTACTGCACCAAGTCTTTGTAATGATGAAGCAATAACCTCGCCACAATGAGCAGCAAACCTACTGCCAGTGCCGACTTCTTTGGCAACTATCACTACAGGACAGTTCTCGGCATCGACCTGTCTGAGTAATTCAACAAAGAGTGGCCCCAGCCCTGTATTAGGTACATTGGGATTCATAGTTTCAATTTCAACAGTTATCGCTACGCCAATCATGACACCCAATTCTGGGTAGAGGCATCTGATCGAAGGATCGGAAAAACCCTCTGTAGGATCGGTAATACCTAGTTGATTGACAGCGTTAGATAACGTTGCTGTCGTAAAGTTATCAAGTGCATTGATCGTGTCTTGTATGGTAGACATTCCTTAACATTCCTTTCGCTAGTAAGTGTAAAATGACAAATTGAGAGGCTAGATTATTATGCTTAAAAATCGCTGAATTTCATATAGTGCGAGAACCTCCATCAAATAGTGGTACTGTCATTGAAAAATTCTCACTATAGGTGAGCTTTTGCTCTTCCAAAATCCCGATCGCAATTTCTTCTCCTAGGCGAATAGATTCAATATAGTCGGAAAAGTAATGGACTCCTGCCCAGTTCCTACCGATGGAAATATTTGAAGCAAGCTTGTTCAGTTCTCCTTCTACTGTCAAAGGCTGACAAATAGGAGTCTCGCTTAGACTTCGTCCACCATTACTAGAATCTGATTCGTAAGCAACAAGCTCATTATTGCGATTCTTAATCGGTAACTGCCAACCATGATCGAAGAATGCCTTGAGGATAGTGACACAAGCTCCGGCAACTGTTGCGTGACCAGCACCATAGGAAGGATGCATTGGTGAACCTTCGCGAAAAGCCATGGGTAAGAGCAAGCCACCATCTGCTTTGGGTCTAATGGCATTAACTAGGTTGGCAGGACCAGAAAACTCGTCAAATAGCTTCTCAATGACCGAAACTTCTGCTAGGCTGAATTTATCCCATTGGTACAGTAGTCCCCCAACTGCTTCAGGTCTAAGTCTTCGGTGAATGTTGAACTTCTGGAATCGCACTGCTTTGAGTGCCCGAGTTGCTACTTCGGTGACTAGTGACAAAATATGAGGGCCGCCGAATTGGGCAAAGCCTTGTTGTTTATCTCGAAAATCTTGATCCTGAAAAGGGATGCCCGGATCGAATGGTGCTCCCATGCCCAATAATATTAGACACGCGTTCAAGTAAGCCTGGTATAATGCGTCATAATGAACATAAGTTGCGAGGTCTCTTGGCGTGGTAATAAATCGATATCCATCATCATACTCCTCAGTTCCCCGCAGATCCGCACCGTTCTGAACATCTAACCATTCACTCCAGTCAGTCAAGTAGTCTATTCCAGGTTTGGCAAACCGAACTTTCTGATCAATTCGAATTGAACCATAGGAAATGAGACCATTGGCAATCGAACGTGAGGAATCATTTGAGTTAATACCCTCATTACCAATCAACAGAAATTGCGAAATATAAGGCCCCACATCATCGCCTCTAGTTACACCGCGAAATAGCTTCTCGATGGGAAAAGGGGTAGTCGAATTTTGAACGACGATTCTACGTCGATTAGTAGAAATTGCAGATAAATCAACAGGAGATAAATTTGTTGACAGAGAGGAATTGAACCAGGCAAACTTTGATAGAGAATTTCTTGCTGTCAAAACATCTGTATTGCTTGAGAATTTGGAGAAGGGTATATCTCTGAGAATCGCCATCCAATAGACTTCTGCCATTTCGGCAATCAACTCATGACTATCAAGCCTTGGAGCAGGAGGCATACTAACGGCTTGGGCATCTGGTCCCTCCAGATCGAAAGTATTTCCCGCACCTTGGCTTTCCCAGGCTCGAACTTGAACTCGATTATCTCTATTATTAAGGCTTCGCCAATCATGAATCGGTCGCAGACCTGATGGACTGTTTTCATAATTTTCGTAGTCTCCATTCACGTCGAAAACGCCAGGTCCAAGACGTAAATCAGAAAAATCTCTAGGATCTCCAGAATCGATCGCCCTGACAAACATATTGTAGTCAAGGGGATCCCTCAGAAGTCCATTGTCGTCATGGGGTAAACCCTTAGTGAAATTAGCAATGTGTGAAGGTGTACCGTCGCTTTTTCTATACTCAAACTCCTCGCCATTAGCAATCTGTACTGATTGATTGCGCTGCGCAGCCAGTTCAGCTGCATTGACGCGAATGTTCCTCGAAAGTCCACTTCTAGTATTCATACATTATCCTACTTGTAAAATTTGATTTGATCTTGCTGGGAGAGCACCCAATATTTACTTCTACGTAGGTGTCGGTTTTTACGCAAAATGTCATATTTAAGTTCAAAAATACACAATCCTTAATATTGCCTGGCAAAGTTGTTGCGAAAATGGCCTTTTTTCTGAATCTTAAATTACTTGTACTGTTACGAATTATGATTAATGGCAGAAAAACTTTGTAACTTCAAACAGCGATCGCGTTCAAAAAATAACCAAGCTCTTTAAGCTATAATTAGACTTAAGATTTAATATCCCATTGAAAAAGCTCTTATTCTAAAAAATGTCATGGTTTCTCTCCCTTCTCCTTTAAATTTAGGACTTAACCTTACAGATGAGCAGTTTTGGCAACTATGCAGTCAGCATCATGATTTACAATTTGAACGGACTGCTGAGGGGGAATTAATTATTATGTCACCCACGGGCGGACTAACAAGCGATCGCAATTCTGACATTAATTTCCAACTGAGATTATGGAATCGCAACAGTACACTAGGGAAAGTTTTTGATTCTTCTGGTGGTTTTAAACTTCCTAATGGCGCAGATCGTTCTCCCGATGCTGCTTGGGTAGAATTATCAAGATGGAATAGTTTAACTCGTCAACAACAAGAGCGATTTGTACCTTTATGTCCAGATTTTGTGCTTGAACTACGGTCTCCTTCTGATGGCCTCAAAAATATTCAAGATAAGATGAGGGAATATTTGGCTAATGGTGCAAAATTAGGATGGTTAATCGATCCTAAGCGTCAAATAGTAGAAATTTATCGTCCTGGTCAAGAAGTAGAAATTTTGCGCTCTCCAACGAAAATATTTGGAGAAGATATCCTACCTGGATTCAGTTTAGATTTGACGGAAATTTTAAACTAGTCAACAAAAGTTTCAGTCATCGAGTAACCCATTCTATTATCAGGAGTAATGAGCAAGCAAACTTTTCAAGGTGCTTGTTTTTAGGTATTATACTAAATCCGATAACGAAAAACAACTTATAATTA
>JBCCYD010000175.1:0-11617 GCA_039190385.1 Cyanobacteria bacterium P01_F01_bin.143
AAGGGGGCCTGGGGCGGGCGTAGCGCACCAGTGGGGGGTTTGGGGGGCTGGGCCCCCCAAAAGCATTTATGGCTTTTAGAGAAAACCTATACGACAAAACCAAAACTAAAAACTGATAACTGATTAAAGTCCCAAATCCACCGCCACCCGATGACCACAGGCAAATCCCGAAAAAGCCACCGCATTTAACCCTTGACCAGGAAAAGTACTGTCACCAACACAATAGAGCTGAGGAATTCCCGTCCGATTAAACGGCATACCCAATAACCCAGCAAGCTTACGACTAGGAATTGGACCATAAGTACCATCCTCCCGAGCCAAAAAACGCCGATGAGTTCGAGGCGTTCCCACTGCCTGATAATCCAAGCTCGCACTCAATCCAGGAAAAATCGCTTCCAAACGATGAATTAATTTCTCAGCAGCCGCTTCCTTTTTCTTCCGATAATCTTGAGCCGATAAACCTTGCCAATCGTCCATCCAACTCGGCGTAAAAGTATGAATAATATGATGTCCTGGGGGTGCCAGGTCGGGATCTAATAAAGTAGGAATCGAAACAAAGATAGTCCCTTCAGGGTTTTCCATGTTATTCCATTCTTCCAACAAAATATGATGACATTCGGTGCCAGCAGGCAAAACATCAGCATTAACTCCTAAATGCAAACTAAGGAAACTAGGAGATTTGCGATAACGTTTTTGCCATCTTTTTTCTTGAGCTGGCATCTTGTCGGGAGATAATAACTTTTCAAAAGTGTCCCAACGAGTCGCATTTGAGACAATCCGCTTAGCATAATATTTTTTGCCATTAGCGAGTTTAACCCCCACTGCTTTGCCATTTTCCAAGAGAATTTCTTTAACTCTGGCTCTGTATTTAATTTCTCCGCCAGATTTTTCCAGTCCTGTTGCTAGTTTTTGGGCGATTTGTCCGACCCCGCCCTTGGGATAATTAATCCCTCCATAATGGCGATCGGAAAAGACCATTCCCGCATTAATTGCCGGAGTATGAGATGCAGGCATCACCGACCAACAATAGCATTCCATATCAATAAACTTGAGAAGCTTGGGATCTTTGATATGGCGACGGGCAATATCTCCTGTATTCTGGGGTAAATATTTTACTAAACCTAGACAACTTAGAGGATGTTGAAAAAATACACGCATCAAGTAGCCAAGCTCTTCTAGGGAAAGCAATTCCATAGAGTTGAGACAGTTAAAGATCTTCCAACATTCACCATAGAAGCGACGAATACCCTTTTCTTCATGGGGAAAAATCGCAATCAGCTCCTGTAAAAATTGTTCGTAGTCGCGATGAACTTTTAATTCTAAGTTATCTGGTAAATGATAGTGAATTTGGACGGGATCAACCATCGTTTCAAGACTCATTCCCACAGCATCCAAGGCGCGAGTCAGCAAATTAGTTGTGCCTTTTTTCCCAAACCCAAAGATCATCGATGCGCCAACATCAAAGCGATATCCTTCCCTATCAAAATATCCTGAACTTCCTCCAGGGATCAGATAACTTTCTAGTACTAAGACTTTCGCTTTTTTAGCTGCTAGCTGCGTAGCTGTTACTAATCCTCCAATTCCAGAGCCAATAACAATTACGTCATAATCTTCAGTCCGAGAAACTTGTGCTGTCGCGCTCATAAACTATCAGTTGTGAAATTTTGTCTTAAGATTTCCTAAATATATAGTTTACAGCCAAAAAAACTATCGTTGTACTATTGATTTGTAATTAGCTACAACTTATTGCAGTGTAAGGCGATCGCGATAATCTTGCTAAGAAATTAGTTTAATAGTTATTCCTAATATCTTGATGTCTGCGTTCCACATAAAACTGTTCTTCATGAGTTCGACTTCTAACCCGAAGATTGTTAGTGCAATTTAAATCTAATGATTTTAGTCGCTTCCTATGCTTTTCTTGACGCCATTTTTTCCAGATCCGACGTTCTTCTAGGTCTAGGCGATCGCAAATCTCAGGGGAAAATCTTTGGTCTAAAGTATTTGTCTCATAAAGCGTTTCACCTAAACGGATGTCACAGCAACTAGCGTTACATTCAACAGGTTTATGTCTGTCCGATTCATAATTCTTAATTATCTTTTTAACTAGCGAATATTGTACAAAGCCTGTATCATGACAACAAAAACAGTTCCAAGTCGGCTGCCAAGATTCTGCTTGATATCCTGGCTGGGCTTCTTTCCTCAACTTGAGTGGTGGGAGTTGAGGATAATTATTCATTTACCCGACGCACATTTTCTTAAATATTCCAGTGTCCAAGATTTAGCTTTGCGCTCATACTCAATCCAGCTACCACCAAAGACTTTCTCAAGCTGCACGCCGTTTTCAAGCGATAAAAAGAATTGTCAAACTTTGCAAAACTTTGGGCTGTAGAGTCGAAGGTTTACTAGAATATATTGATGCAAAGCAATTTTATGATGATTAATCCTGAGACTTTAAATTTATCTAAACTTCCCTGGCTATCATTGGAAGAAAAATTATTATTTCCATCTTCGCCATCTATTTATTTTTGTATAGACTCAGACAATGTCATCCAATATATAGGACGCTCAATTAATTTAAAGAAAAGATGGTCTAAACATCATAAATTTGATGATCTAAAATAAGGCAGGAAATATCAGAGTAGTTTATTTGTTAGTAGATGATGAAAGCCTATTGTCTGAGATTGAAAACGTGTTGATTCACTATTTCAATCCTCCTTTGAACTTTGTTCGACACAATGCAGATAAAATTGGATTACTGGGTGTTTGCAGAAGAAGAAAAAAACTAGGATTAACCCAAAGGCAAATTGCTGAAACGGTTGGTGTGACAGTACAAACAGTATCAAATTGGGAAACTGGCACTTATCAACCAAAGCTAACTATTGAACAAACTGAAAAACTATGTAATGTCTTACAAACAGACATTAAAGGATTAAGGATGATGTTTGAAGCTGTATAGCATGACCCTAATTAACGCAGACATGAAGTTTGCCGATCGCATTTATGGAACTCCAAATTTTATAGGCGATCGCGATGATTTTGCTAAAAAATTAGTTTAATTTTCAGAGACAAAAGCAATTAAAGCTTAAACTAAAGATCAATAGAGAGGAAAAACCCGAATCTTTAGAGCAAGCGAATTGTTATGACTCAAGAAGAATCTTTAGTTGATAGCGCGATCAATACTTTTAAAGTACCTGTTGCAAGAAACATGACAGGGACGCTGTTTGATATTGCCAAAAATGTAGGCGGCAGCGTTGCTAAGTTTATTAGCGATAAGCATCAAGCTACCAGAGCAATGGCAAAATATGAAGATAAATATAAAAGCCTATATGGTTCGCTGAAACTATTGGGGATGCCTCAAGGAATCGCATTAAAATCGGTATATACTCCCGTTCGGGTTCTTAATGATTTAACTATCCGTAAATTTGAAACAATCAAAGATCTTCAAAGAAATTATAGCCAAAGCAACCAGCGCAGGCTTCAGCAAGGCGAATTTCGCTCTGAAGACGGCATCACAGTAGCAGATAAAAATCAATATTTGATGGTTTTGGGGAATCCTGGAGGAGGAAAGTCTACTTTTCTCAAACGCTTGGGATTAGAAGCTTTTAACGAAGATAGAGACAAGTTTCTACACGACTGCATTCCTGTAATGTTGGAGTTAAAGAAATTTGCCAATAAAGAAGTTGATTTAATTGACGCGATCGCGGAAGAATTTAAACATTTTGGGTTCCCTCCATCAAAAGAATTTGCCCTCAAAGCCTTAGAATCAGGGAAATTGATGGTTTTGCTAGATGGCTTGGACGAAGTTCCCAACGAATTTACCAACTCGGTGATGGATGCGATCGATAATTTGGTGACACGCTACGAGAAAAATCGCTTTATCGCTTCCTGTCGCATTGCAGCATATCGTAGTAATTTTAAACATGATTTTCAAGTGATTCAGTTAGCGGACTTTGATGACGATCAAATCAAGCAATTTATTACTAATTGGTTTAGTACCGAACTCGATAAACAAACCGAAACTGCTAAAAAATGTTGGGAGACTCTCGACAACGAGAACAACAAAGCAGCTAAAGAATTAGCCCAAACCCCATTATTATTAACTTTTCTCTGTTTGGTTTATAATCGCAAACAAAGCTTTCCTCCCACTCGCAGTCGTCTTTACAATAAGGCTTTGGACATTTTGTTAGACGAATGGGCAGCAGAAAAACGTGTAGAACAAGAACCTATTTATGAAGGATTGCATACCGATTTAGAGAAAGTAATGCTGGTAGAAATTGCCTATAAAGGTTTCAACAACGACGAATTATTCTTTGATGAGAAACAGATAATTAAATCGATCAATGATTTTTTAGCAGATACGGTAGATAATCCCAAATATTTAGATGGCAAGAAAATTCTTAATGCGATCGCGGCACAACAAGGCATTTTTGTGCAACGTGCCGAGGGTGTTTATTCTTTTTCCCATCTGACCTTACAAGAATATTTGACTGCTTTATATATTAATGAGGATGATAGTCTCGTTCAGCAATTAATTGACCAACATTTAACTAATAAACGTTGGAAAGAGGTCTTCTTGCTGGTTGCTGGTTTAAAAAATGATGCTAGTAAGTTTCTGCTCTCACTGGAAGAGGCAACTCAAGGGCTGATCAATACTGACAAGCTATATAAACTTCTGGAATGGACTAAAGATAGCGCAGATAATTCTTCTGGTGATATTCAACCTGTAGGGAAAAGGGCGATCGTTCTTGCCTACGCTTTTAGTAATACTCTCGCTAATGTCTTCACTAACGGTTTTTTAGGTTATCCTCTCGCTCAAACTCTAGGTAACGCTTACGCTAACGTTAAAGTTGATGCTTATGCTCACGCTCTAGTTAACGCTTACGCTAACGCTTATCCTCACACTTATGATCACGCTCTTAAATGGTTTACTAGATATATTAAATTGTCAGAAAGATTTAAAATTTATCGAGATGTAAATTATCCTCAATCGATCAGCGAAATAGAGGAACTCAAAGAGCAAATACCAAATAATTCAGCAGCGATAGAAGTCCGTCAAGCTTTTGCTCAAAAAATGATTAACACTTGGCTAAAAGCTTTTCATCTCACCCCTGAAATGGTTGATTTAACCCACCAAGAGATAAAAGCATTAGACAATTACTTCTATGCGAATCTGCTAATGGTCGAATGTAAAAAAGCAGCAGTCAAAGTCTCGCGAAGGACTTGGTCAGAAATCGAATCGCGCATGTTAATGCCTTTTAGGGAAACTACTTAGTGCTAGTAGGTTGGGTTAGCGATAGCGTAACCCAACGAAACTGCCGTCAATGTTGGGTTTCATTCTTCAACCCAACCTACAATTTGAAACCTATAGAATCATCAAGAAGTCCAAATATTCTAATAAGTTTACTGTACAAGAGTTACAGACATTCACAAAAGATCTTTTGTCAGTCAATCAGCTTTTGACTTTTGACTTTTGACTTCCGCGTAGCGCCATATCTGCGTAAGCCCTAAAAAATTGTAGAATCGAATAGACTAATCCCAAACCATAATTCAATGATTCTTCGTAACCTTCTCCCGTCCAAAACCGATAAATTGCAACCAATTATCAAGAAACTTGAAGCTGCAATTGGGAAAGATGGAGTAGTTCGTCGTAAACAAGAATTACTAACCTATGAATGCGATGGGTTAGCTAGCTATCGTCAACGCCCAGGAGTTGCCGTCTTACCTCGCACCACAGAAGAAGTCGCGGCAGTGGTCAAAATTTGTCACGAAAACGATATTCCTTGGGTTGCCAGAGGAGCCGGAACAGGACTCTCAGGCGGAGCATTACCCGTAGAAGATTGTGTTTTGATCGTGACCGCTAGAATGCGACAGGTACTCGATATTGATCTCGAAAATCATCGTATTACCGTACAACCAGGAATTATCAACAATTGGGTAACCCAAACTGTCAGTGGGGCAGGATTTTATTATGCTCCCGATCCTTCCAGTCAGATAATCTGTTCCATTGGCGGCAATGTTGCCGAGAATTCTGGGGGAGTTCATTGCCTCAAATATGGAGTAACGACCAATCATGTTTTAGGTCTAAAACTCGTAGCTGCCGATGGCTCTGTCATTGATACTGGTGGCATGGTACCCGAGATGCCAGGATATGACCTCACAGGAGTGTTTGTTGGCTCAGAAGGAACTCTAGGCATTGCCACAGAAGTCACTCTCAAAATTCTCAAACGTCCTGAAGCAATCTGCACAGTTTTAGCTGATTTTCCCAGTATCGAACAATCTGGGGCAACAGTTGCTGGGATCATTAGCGGGGGAATTATTCCTGCGGGTATGGAAATTATGGATAATTTCACAATTAGAGCTGTGGAGGAAACTGTTAAGACTGGTTGTTATCCCCTTGATGCAGCAGCTATTTTGTTAATTGAGTTGGATGGATCGGCGGTAGAAGTTAAGGTCAATAAGCATAAAGTTGCTCAAATATGTCGTGATAATGGTGCTCGCGATATTACTTGGGCGAATGATGAAGCAACCAGAATGAAACTTTGGAAAGGTAGAAAATCCGCCTTTGCCGCCGCAGGAAATATTAGTCCCAATTATTTTGTTCAGGATGGAGTGATCCCGCGCACCCAATTGGCCTCAGTGTTGAAACAAATTAATGTTTTGGGCGATCGCTATGGCTTCAAAATAGCCAATGTCTTTCACGCTGGAGATGGCAACCTCCATCCGTTGATTCTCTATGACAATAAAATAGCTGGACAATTTGAGAAGGTAGAAGAATTAGGCGGGGAAATCCTCAAATTATGTGTAAGATCAGGCGGCAGTCTTTCGGGCGAACATGGCATCGGCTCAGACAAAAATTGCTATATGCCCTATATGTTTACTGAAATAGATCTCGAAACTATGGGTTATGTTCGCAATGCTTTCAATCCTAAAGGATTAGCCAACCCAGGAAAATTGTTTCCCACGCCCCGTTCTTGTGGTGAAAGAGCTAATGCGCAAAAAGCAGCAAATGTTAAAGGCGCTCAACTTTATTAAAAAATTACGAGGAAAGGCTGACAATTTATTCTTCAGAACTTTTATTTTTTTTCTGACTATTCAAACAAGAAATAAGGCTGTCACAAGTCTGTTTACAGGCAACAGTCGCTAGAAGTTCTTGTCCGTAATAAATACCCCAGCGTCCATCTGGATGCTGTATTGCTAAATAGAACATTGTTCTTTTAAATACTACTAAGTGAGTATTCCTTAGAGTTCGCCAGTATAAATACTTAAGCACCATCACATACTAGCACGGAGTACCAAGTACGTGCAGAACTCTAGATAATAGAGAATGAAACATATACAATGAAAAACCACCAGATGTCCTTAAGAACATAAATTGAATGGTAGATATTACCGATAGTATTCCTCCTGTAAATATTGAAGCTGAAGAAGCGATTTTAGGGGGAATTTTGCTCGACCCTGAAGCAATGGCAAGAGTTGCTGATACTTTAGTGAAAGAAGCCTTTTCTCTCCAAGCACATCAAGAAATATATCATGCAGCCCAAGTCCTGAATATTCAAGGCAAACCTACAGATCTGATGGCAGTCAGTACCTATCTTGCCGATCACGGTTTATTAGACAAGGTAGGCGGTACCACTAAACTAGGGCAATTGCTGAATCGCACAGTATCCGCTGTGAATATCGATCGCTACAATGCTTTGGTCATGGAAAAATATTCCCGTCGCCAGTTGATTAAAGCAGGTCATGAAATTGTCGATCTCGGCTATGAAACAGCCAAGGATTTAGAAATTGTCCTCGATGAATCGGAACAAAAGATTTTTCGTCTCACTCAAGAACGTCCGCAACAAGGTTTAGTCTCAATTTCCGAAACTCTAGTTAATGCTTTCAACACCATTGAAGATCTTCATCAAGAGACTGCTTTACCAGGAATTCCTTCGGGTTTTTATGATCTTGATGGGATTACTAGTGGTTTTGGTCGTTCTGATTTAGTTATTATTGCGGGTCGTCCCGCTATGGGAAAATGTTTGGCAGCTGATTCTGAGCTGGTTTGTGCCGATGGCAGTATGGTAACTATTGAAGAAATCTATCATCGTCGAGATGCTTCGCTCTTAACATTGCAAGATAATGGCAAGTTTACTTGGACTAAACCTTCTGCTTTTGTTGATGATGGCATTAAACCTGTCTTTCGCGTAACAACTCGTTTGGGAAGATCCATTGAAACTACCTTGTCTCATCCTTTTCTGACTATTCAAGGATGGCAAAGTCTGGGGAAATTAAAGGTAGGAGATAAAATAGCAGTTCCTCGTAAAGTAGAAGTTTTTGGCAATCAAGAAATACCTGAAGCCAAAGTTAAACTATTGGCAGAAAAGATTGATCAACAGGTTCTTGAGATTATTTTTAGTTTAAAATCTCCTTTAGTAAAATTATTTCTCAATCATCTTTTTGAGCAAAGTGGTTATATAAAACTTATTAAAAATAATCAAGTAAAATTTGGCTACAAGATTCCTGAAGAGATAGCAGCAAGAAAAGTACAACATTTATTATTAAGATTTGGTATTGTTGCCGAACTGAAACAATGTTTAACTAGAATCCAAGAAAATGAGTATACCTTTTGGCAGTTAATAATCTGCGATCGCGAATCTCTAAGAATTTTAATTAACGAAATTGGCATCACTATTCAAGAATCCACAAATATTGATTTACAACAAGTCCTCGCCAATCTAGAATTACCAAAATCATCTGCTAATGATATTTATTGGGATGAAATAGTTGCGATCGCATCGATGGGCAATAAACAAGTCTATGATTTAACGATCCCCGAAACTCATAATTTCGTAGCTAATGATATTTGTGTGCATAATACGAGTTTTGCTCTCAATATCGCCAATAACATTGCCAAACAACAAAATTTACCTGTGGCTATCTTTAGTTTGGAGATGTCGCGGGAACAATTGGCCCAAAGAATGTTAGCAAGTGAGGCCAAAATTCCCAGTAATCGTTTGCGTTCTGGTCGAATTAGTCAAAATGAATTTGAACCTTTGATCAATGCGGTGACTAATCTTTCGGAGTTGCCAATTTTTATTGACGATACGGCTAATTTATCGGTTATGCAAATGCGATCGCAGGTGCGTCGGCTTCAGGGACAAACGAAACAGGAATTGGGCTTGGTTTTACTAGATTATCTCCAGTTAATGGAAGGAAGCGGGAGCGATAATCGGGTACAAGAAATTTCTAAAATAACGCGATCGCTGAAACAGTTAGCCCGCGAAATTAACGCTCCAATTATTGCCTTATCTCAGCTTAGTCGTGGTGTGGAACAAAGGACCAATAAGCGCCCAATGTTATCTGACCTTAGAGAAAGCGGGTCAATTGAGCAAGATTCGGATTTAGTAATGATGTTATATCGAGATGAATATTACAATCCTGATACGCCCGATCGCGGTATTGCCGAAGCGATTATTGTGAAACATCGTAATGGCCCTGTCGGCACGGTAAAATTACTTTTCAAAGGCGAATTAACCAAGTTTGAAAATCTAGCAACCCCAGGAGAATATTAACATCGGAGGAAGAAGGCAGAGGGAGCAGAGGAGCGGAGGAGCAGAGGAGAAAGAGAATGAATAACTGTAAAGGAGTTTTGAAAATAGGATTTAGGGTTAAAAGCTGGTTGTTTTACGATCACATTACGCAGGAAAATCACAAAACGCGATCAAGTGTCCAATTCAGCAAGATTCAGTATTTACAGCTACATTTGCTCGATAACAATTTGCATGATAGGATTATAGCCATCGAGTACGATTGAATTAGTATTTAAGCTACATTAACAAGTATCCAGATAAAGACTTATGGCAAATGTTTTTATCAGCTATAACCGCCAAAGTGAATCTATTGTAAGAACTTTGGTCAAAGATATTGAAACATTAGGTAATACTGTATGGTTTGATCAAGAATTGAGCGGCGGACAAGTTTGGTGGGATCAAATCCTGGCTAAGATTCGTAATTGTGACGTGTTTATTTTTGTTTTGACGCCAGAATCGCTGGACTCAGAAGCTTGCAAAAGAGAGTATAACTATGCTGATGCTCTTGGTAAAACGATTTTGCCTATCTTGGTAGCTGATGGAGTATCAACAAATTTCTTGCCACCCATATTATCAAAAGTTCAGTTTGTAGACTATCGAAAACCGGATCGAAGTTCTGCTTTGCGTTTAGCTAGAGCTTTCTTTGTTATTCCTGTACCTAAACCGCTTCCTGATCCTTTACCCACTCCGCCACCAGCGCCAATATCTCATCTTGGTAGTCTTAAAGAGCTAATTGAGACGACAGATACTCTAAGTTATGGAGATCAAAGTTCTTTGTTGTTAGATCTGAAAAGAAGTATGCGTGAGCCAGGAACTACTAATGATGCACGTACTTTGCTCCAAAGATTTAGAAAACGGCGAGACCTTCTCATAATCATCGTAGAAGAAATTGATGAGCTCATTATTTCGTCATCAACTAAACCCGAAACTAAAGAAGTTCCACATGACGAAGAGATCGCCTCTTATGATAAAGCGATTGAAACTAATCCTAATGATGCTAATGCTTGGTACAAGCGTGGTAATTCACTATTTAGATTAGAAAGATACGAAGATGCGATCACATCCTATGATAGAGCCATTAAAATTAATCCTAATACGGATAGAGCTTGGTATAACCGTGGTTGTGCACTAGATAAATTAGGTAGATACGAAGAAGCGCTCGCATCTTATGATAAAGCCATTGAAATTAATCCTGACAAAGATGAAGCTTGGTATAACCGTGGTATTGCACTAAATGAATTAGGCAGATACGAAGAAGCGCTCGCATCTTATGATAAAGCCATTGAAATTAATCCTGATCAGAAAGGGTCTTGGTATAATCGCGGTAATTCACTAGGGAATTTAGGTAGATACGAAGAAGCGATCGCTTCCTATGATAAAGCCGTTGAAATTAATCCTGATTATGATTATGCTTGGAATAACCGTGGTTTTGCACTAGATAAATTAGGTAAATATCAAGAAGCACTAAATTCCTATAACAAAGCCATTGAGCTTAATCCTAATAACACCACAGCAATCAATAATCGTAAGAATGTTTTAAACAAACTCAATCAATAAGCTGTCAATAAATCCATATTCACATCTAGACAAAACCATTTTTCCCATTCGAGGATATAACAATTAGCCATTAGCCATAATTAAATTTATGAACAATTTCAGAGCTATATTTGTTTACTAATTGTTTGTCTCAACAAGTTAAATTATTGTTAGATAAGGTATGGGATAATATTGTTCGGATAAGACCTATTTTTATTTCTCTATAAGACTCGATTTTTTGTCCAAAATTATCTCGGTTTCAATCCATAACTTCTCTTGGGGGGCTAGCCACCCATATGCGGAGCGGTATCCTTTAGGGAACCCCCCATTGGGGACGGTGTTCTCCCCATATGCGAAGCGGTATCCTTTAGGGAACCCCTGACAATGTATTAACCCGTGAGTTAGGAAAATTTGATTTTTTCGACTGTGTTCCAAGATGTTAGAGAAAAACTTTCTGGTGGAAGTTGGCGTAAATACAGTCCCTATTTACCAAGCTTGAAATCCTTGTG
>JBCCYD010000176.1:0-11545 GCA_039190385.1 Cyanobacteria bacterium P01_F01_bin.143
CCTGAAGTGATTGTTTTTGCCAATAGACAAAATCTGCATATTGAATCGGTAATTCTGGAAGAATATAAGGTTTGTCAGTTAAAAATGCTTGATAAATAATCGGTAATTCTTGTAAGAAAATTCCCAAAGACCAAATATCCGCAACTCCGTGATGCATAGTTACAAGTAACAAATGTTCTTGCTCTTGTAATATTAGTAATTTAACTCGCAGTAAAGGGGCTTTTTCTAAGTCAAAAGGTTGGGAAGCTTCTTCAAAAGCAATTTTTTGTTGAGCTATTATTCTTTCTTCACTATCTATTGCTCGTAAATCGATTATAGGCAAGCTCAAAGATATATTTGGTAAAGTTTTTTGAAACTGTTGTTTATTTTCTGAGTAGAAACAAGTCCGCAAAGCTTCATGGCGTTTGACTATTTCGTTAATACTCTTGACTAAAATTTCTTGATTCAAATCGCCAACTAATCTACAACTAATAGGTAAATTAAATGAAGATTTCCCTGGCTGTAATTGCTCAATATCCCAGATTCCTTGTTGAATCAAAGAAAGTGGCAATTTTTCTGTTCTAGGGATTGGTTTTAGTTCTTGTTTTAATTGTTGATTTTTTGCTTTTTGCTGTTTCATTCGCAATTCCAACAATTTTTTCTTGGCTGGAGAAAGATTACTGATGCGCTTAGATATACTTTCCATCTTTTATGTTACTTGCTACTTCTTGATTGATTGACTATTAACTAAAATCTGATATTGCTATCTTCCTGCAACAATTTTTCAACTTCTTCATCCGATAATTGTTCTAACATTGCTAATATTTGAGCTTGTTTTTCTAATTCTTCTTCGATGATCTTTGCTAAACCAGCTACTGTCAGATTTTGATTTAAACCAGCAACATTTAGTTCAATCGCGAATATTTCTTTTATTTGATCAAGTATTTTATTTACTTCTGATAAATCGCCACCCAGAGCAAAAATATTATCGTCTAGATTAAATTTTTCTATACTTAACACATCAGAAAAGATATCAACCATCTGGGAAATTATCTTAGTAAACTCAGCATCAGAATCTATAGTATCTGATCGTTGATCGTTAATTATTAATTTATCTAAAATAGTGAACTCTTTTAGTCGTTTTTGAGGATTGATTACAAATTCTTGTAATATTTGATTATAAGCAGTGAGTAAATTCTTAATGGTTGACTCCTTAA
This sequence comes from Cyanobacteria bacterium P01_F01_bin.143, assembly GCA_039190385.1. Taxonomy (GTDB): domain Bacteria; phylum Cyanobacteriota; class Cyanobacteriia; order Cyanobacteriales; family Xenococcaceae; genus Xenococcus. Next base: position 1,197 of record JBCCYD010000176.1, read on the forward strand.
ATAAATCTGGATTATATTCGCATTCTAATTTTATTGTCCCTAGATCTTCATCGGGAATAGCAACAAAGCGTAAATCTAATGGTGTAGCTTGAGGATCTGTTGGTATTAAACTAGCGATTAAATTATTACCCATATTGAAGGTTTTAGCAAACCGAAAATTATGTAGGAGAAACGCCACATTGTAGATCGGATTTTGCAGATTTTTGGTATTAGCTTTAGCATTTTCCACAATTTTAATAAAAGGTAATGCTTGGTGATTATATGCTTCCAACACAGTCGCTTGGACTTCTTTTAAGAGAACTAGTCCTAATTTACTTTCTAATACTTGCGATCGCAAAGGTAAAAAATTCACAAAACAACCAATTAAGTCTGCAATTTCTTTTTGACCTCGATTAGCACTCACTGTACCGATAACAATATCTTCTTGCTTTGTCCATTTAAACAAAAGAATCTTCAGCACAGTTACAAGAGTAGTAAACACCGTAACTCCATGAGCATTACTAATCTCTTTCACTGCCTGAACTAATCTCGAATCAAGAATTATAGATTGATTTAAATAAGAGAAAGTTAAAAAACTTGTTGGCTTTTTTTCTATTGGTAAATCTAACTTTGGTTCAGCATTAGCTAATTTATGTTGCCAATAGTCAATGTCTGCTGTAAAACTATTATCTCGCATCATATCTTGTTGCCATTGAGCAAAATCTGCATATTGCACTGGCAAATTTTTTAAAGGTGATAATTTTCCTTGTGCAAATGCAGTATAAATGGTCGTAATTTCTTTTGCTAATAAACCAAAACTCCAAACATCACCAACTAAATGATGCATAGTACAAATCAATAAATATTTTTGGTCATCGAGCTTAATCAGTTTTACTCTAAATAAAGCTTTGTCAACAAGATCGAATTTTTGATTTAGTTCTAATTCTTTTATTCTTGCTAATTCTTTAGATTGCTGTTGGTTAGGTATGTTTGTAAGATCAGATAAGTTTAATGTAATGTTTTCTGGTGAATTGATCTCCATCACAGGTTTGCTATCTACTATGGAAAAAGTAGTTCGCAAAATCTCATGTCGTTTTACTATTTCACTGAGAGTTTTTCTGAGTATTTCTACATCCAAAAAACCTTCTAGAGATAAAAGTAGCGGAGCATTAGCGTTGTAATATTGGTTATCATGAGCTAACTGCTCTAAAAACCAGTAAGATTCTTGAAAATAAGACAAAGGAAAACAAGCTAAATCTCGATTAATTGGTTTAATTTTTGGCAGTGAAATATCCAGGTTTGAGTCTGAATGAGTCTTTAATAATTTTCCTAGTAAATAATTAGTCAAAGCTTTAATAGTTGGATATTCAAAGGCAATATTTGAGGGGAAAGAAAGACCTAAACTATTTTCTAGCCGACTCTTAAAGTCTACTGTCATTAGTGAATCCATGCCAATTTCCACTAAATTTTGCTGTGGATCTAATTGATGAGATGCGGCAAAACCCATAAGCTTCGCTACTTCACCTTGAAGATGAGCAATTAACAATTTTTGACCTTCATCAGCTGATATCTCAGTTAATTGATCTAGAATCTGTGAGTTACTTTGAGACTTAGTTTTTGGTGAAGAGATTGTTACTTCCTGTAAAAATGGCCGTCTTTTTCTGGATTCATAAGTTGGTTTAAATCGACTCCAATTTACGGAAGCTACAGTTTTTTGAGTTACTCCTGCTGCAATTAAAAATCCCAAAGTTGACAATGCTTTTTCGATGGGAATTGCTTTTAAGCCAATTCTTTCCATCGACTGTTCTTCTTCTGGACTCACCATTCCCCGCTCAGATAATCTTGCCCAATTAATACTCAAAGCTTTTAATCCCAAAGCTTGACGATGATGAGCTAAAGCATCAAGAAAATGGTTCGCAGCTGCGTAATGTCCTAGTCCTTGAGAACCCCAAATAGAAGCTGCTGAAGATAATAAAACAAAGAAATCTAGCTGAATATGTTGAGTTAATTGATGTAATATCCAGGCACCTTGTACCTTGGGTCGTAAAACATCTGACCAAGAATTAAGATCAATATCTTTTAAATTTTGCAACTGGGATACTCCAGCCCCGTGAATAATCCCTCGTATTGGCAGCTCTGTATTCTTGAATTGTTCAAATACAGAAGTCATTTGTCCCAAATCACTCACATCAGCCTTAATCACCTGTACCGTAGCGCCTAAAGATTCCAATTCTAAAATTGAGGCAATTTTCTGACTGATTTTGTGATCAGAAGCAAGATTTGATTCAGCAATATTTTGAGGTAGATGGCTACGTCCTATTAGGCATAAATGTTGTACTCCTTGTTCGACTAACCAGCGAGCAATCTGTAATCCTAATACCCCTAATCCTCCTGTTATTAAGTAAATGCCATCAGTTTTTACCTCAAAAGACTTTCTGGGAACAAGTTTACTGGGTATCAAACGAGGAACATAGCGTTGCTGTTGGCGAAAAGCAATTTGATCTTCGGCTCCAGCATTCTCAATTTCTGCCAATATTCTCGACACTTCATCAGTCGTAATTGAGGTATCATCCAAATCGATTATGCCGCCCCATAAATTGGGATATTCAAGAGCTAACACACGACCTAATCCCCAAATTGGCGACTTAGTTACATTAATCGGATGAGCCTGAGACTGTAAACCGACAGGTTGAGTATAGCGAGTTACTAGCCACAAACGAGTCCTTTGTGAATATTGACTGTTTAATAACCCTTGAATTAAATAGAGTAGACTACCACAACTGAAATTTTGCAAAGTTTCTAGGGTTGGTACTTCTAGGCTGTCTGGCGTCGTTGCAGACAGGGAATTTGACTCTAAACTCCATAGAAAAACCAACTTGTACTCTATGGATTCTGCATTTATGACCTCTGTCAATAGCTGTTGTATATCTTTTGGTTGGTGAGGATTAACTTTGTAATATCCTTCCTGGCAACAAAACTCATAAGCTGCACCGGGAAAGACTGTCAACACCGATCGCCCTTGTTTTGTTAGTTGTTGTGCTAGTTTAACGCCAAGACCATCACCTTCGGCAAAAATAAGCCAGATCCCTTGTTTTGTAGCAACTTGGGACTGTTTTTCAAACTCTTTGGACTGCCATTCAACTTCATAAAGTAAGTTTTGTAAATGCCGATGATGATTCAACAACGCTTGAGGACGAGCGCGTTTGAGGTGTAATCCGGCTATCTCTGCAATTAATTGTCCTGTTTCATCAAATAAACGCAGGTCGGCACTGAAGGTTTCTTGATTTGAGTTATGAACAGGTCTTAAAGTTCCATAACTCCACACCTGTAGGCTAGGACGACGGTAAAATTGAAAACTATCTAACCCAATGGGCATATAGGCTGTGTTTGCTGTCTGTTGAGTTGCAATACTAGCTCCTAATATTTGTAAACAAGCATCCAGTAAAGCTGGGTGAATTTGATAATCTTGCCATTGCGATCGCAATTTTTCAGGAAGTTGTATTAAACCGAGTGCTTGATTATCATCCCACCAAACTTTTTGAACCCCTTGGAAACAAGTCCCATATTGAATATTTCTATCTTGATAGTTTGCATAATGTTCAATAGCAGACATCTGATTGGCAAATTGATTTTGCAGTGACTTAGGCGAAATCGTTTCCTGTTTTGCTATTGTGCTTTGTATCTTGCCAGTAGCATGAAGCAGCCAATCTCTTTTATTCTGTTGCTGATTTGCGTCTTGACTTAAGATTTGCCAAGAATATTTTTGTCCATCTTCTGGAGTCAAAATTAATTGGATTTTATAGGTATCAATCTCAGAAAAGATTAGAGCTTGTCTAATAATAATATTTTCGATTAAAACTTCTTCTGTGCCCAAAACTTTTTTCGCTGCCGCGATCGCCATTTCTATGTATGCTGTTCCAGGTAGTACTGGTTGTTCATAAACTTGATGATCTTGAATGAAAACAGGTGATTTACAGCTAATATTGGATTGAAATATTGTTTCCTTAATCGGTAAATCTAGAGAATCACCAAGTAAAGGATGAATAAATTGATTATCCCGCTTGATTGGCATTATCTGATCCTTTAAGTTGGGAGCTTCTGGAATCAGCATTTTGAAAGCAGATGTCATAGAATTTTCTGCCTCTAAGAAAGCCTGAGCCATAATTAGATGCTGGCCTAAACTTGCAGCATCAGAGTCTATTTCTGGTAAACAATTGACTTGAGTAAAACCAAAAGAGTCCAAAGTCTGTTGCCATTTTTCTGCTGTTAAAAATGGTTGTCCTTGTCGTAATGAGTCCGATTTGTCGAGGGGTTGAAGCACCAAACCAAAGGTAAGATCGAACCACAAATGAGGTTTAGTAATTTCCCAAACTATTAGTAAACCTCCAGGAGCTAACAGCGAACGAATATGTTCTAATGTTTCCGATAAATTTTGAGTGGCATGTAAAACATTGGCGGCGATAATCACATCAAAACTATTTTTATCATAACCCTGTGCTTGGGGATTTTTTTCAATATCTAATAAGCCGTAATTAACAAAAGAATATTGAGAAAACTGATTTTCGGCTCGATCTAAAAATAAAGAACTGACATCCGTAAAGTAATAACTTGTTCTTTCGGGAGGCAATACGGGCAAAAGCCAAGAAGTTGTCCCCGCAGTCCCTGCACCCACTTCTAACATCCTTAAATAAGTATTGGATGGCAAAAAATCTACTAACTTTTGCATCATTTCGCTAGCAATGCCATTGTAGTAACTAGCGACGAGAGAATCTCGATAAAGTTCTGTAGTGTTAGCAAACGACCCTCCAGAAAAAATAACTTCTAAAGGATTTTTTTTGCCCATAAGAATATCAGCAAGATTATCACCGCAACCTTGAATCAAGTTGATTAATTGAAGATTGTCTTGGCACTTATCTTGAGCTTCTTCAACAATATTGTCTAGAGAGTTATTTTCAAATATTTGAGAGTTTTTCCAAGAATTAAACAATCACAATAGCAAAGGATTATAATGAGGTGAAACTGGCAACTGCTCTATTAGCTCTTCAACTAAAAAGTCATCTTGTTCTAAATTAAAAAATCCTAACTTATCAAGGGCTTGATGAATATAGGCAATACACAAATTGTTTAAACATTCTTCCTGAGCTGGATAAATTTCCAGTTGTAAATCTTTAGAACCCAGATCTGCTTGTTGCTTGCCAATCTCTAATAAAGCTTGATAAACATGAGAATGAGTTGATGTTTTTCTTGTGTTTTCAAACCAATATCTTTGTCTTTGGAAAGGATAAGTTGGTAATGTTATCTTTTTACCAGAATAGTCTTGATAAAAGTTTTGCCAATTAATTGCTGCTCCTCGAACATATAATTTTGCTAAACTTTCTAATAGCAAATGCCAGTCATTTTCTTTTCTTTTTAATGAAGTTAGCCAAGTTTGTGTTCCATCAGATAAGCATTGTCTTCCCATTCCTAACAATACTGCATGGGGGCCAATTTCCAAGAATATTTCATACCCTAATTCTCCGAGGGTTTCCATCCCTCTGACAAACTGAATTGGTTTAAGAATATGTTCACCCCAATAGGATGAGGTGAAAGATTTTATCTGTTTTCCCGTAAGATTAGCAATTATGGGTATTTGCGGTTTAGCATAGTTAACTTCTCTGGCAATTTGCTCAAATTCAGCAATTATCGGTTGCATTAACCAGGAATGGAAAGCATGAGAAACTTGTAATTTTTTGGCTTCTATTTCTTCACTTTGTAATTGCTCTAAAACTTCTTTGATAGCAGAAGTAATACCAGAAATAACAATATTTTGGGGTGCATTAATACAGGCAATATTTACTTGTTCTTGGTAGTCAGCAAGAATATTTTTGACTGTTGCTAAATTGGCAAACACGGCTACCATTTCACCATTACCTGGTAGAGCTTGCATGATTTTTCCCCTTGCTGCTACTAATTTGAGGGCATCTTCTAAACTAAAGACTCCAGCAATACAAGCCGCCACATATTCACCCAAGCTATGCCCCATAACGGCATTGGGTACAATACCCCAAGATTTCCACAACATGGCTAGGGCATATTCTAGAGCAAACAAAGCAGGTTGGGTATAGGCTGTCTCATTCAGTAAATTGTTAGAAGCTTCATCGGGATAAATTATAGCTAACAGAGGAATTTCTAAATAAGGAAGTAAAATTTTCTGGCATTTCTCTAGGGTTTGGCGAAAAACGGGTTGACTTTCATATAGTTGTCGCCCCATATCTATATACTGAGAACCTTGTCCTGTAAAGAGAAAAACTATTTTTGGTTTTTTTCTACGCTTAACTTGTCCAATGGCTATATTGGGGGTCAATTCATCGGATATAACTTTATTAAGTTGACTCCTTAGGTCTTTTTTTGAGCTGCCAACTAATGCTAAACGATGGGAAAAATGGGACCTTTTGATCGTGGCGTTATAGCAAATATCTGCGACCGCGGCAGTTGAATCATCTACCAAAAATTTCTCATAACTTCGAGCACAATCCTGCAATGCTTCTGGGGTTTTCGCCGAAAGAGTTAATAAATGATAATTTCTCTCTTGATCATCGCCTGATAACTGATAATTGTTGCCTGATAACTGATAATTGTTGCCTGATAACTGATGACTGTTGACTGGTAACTGATGACTGATAACTGATGACTGTTCACTGATTACAACATGGGCGTTGGTTCCGCCAAACCCAAAAGAACTTACTCCTGCGATCGCGCCATCTCCCCAACTTTCCCAGGGTGTCAGCTTCTGTTGTACTCTTATCGGTAGCTTGTCAAAGGGAATATAGGGATTGGGATTCTGAAAATGTAGACTGGGCGGAATTTCTCCATGTTTTATGGACAAGGCAACTTTAATTAAACCTGCTATACCCGATGCTGCTTCGAGATGCCCAATATTCGTTTTAACAGAACCCACGGCACAAGGATTATCGGAAGCGCGATCGCGGGCTAAAATTTTCCCCAATGATTTAATTTCTATGGGATCTCCTAACTTGGTCCCTGTCCCATGAGCTTCAATATATTGCACTTGACCTGGGGAAATTCCGGCATTCTCATAGGCTGATTGCAGCAACATTTCTTGCGATCGCGGATTAGGTGCTGTCAGTCCATTGCTCCGCCCATCTTGATTAATCGCACTACCCCGAATTACAGCATAAATATCATCTTGATCCTCCACAGCTTGAGATAGTAGCTTCAGGATTACCATGCCACAGCCTTCACTACGAACGTAACCATTCGCCGCAGCGTCAAAAGTCTTACAACGACCATCAGGACTTAAAAAGCCAGCCTTACTTAAATTGATACTCGTAATGGGAGATAAGAGCAGATGAACTCCACCCGCGATCGCCATGGTCGCTTTTTTGTCTCTTAGGCTACGACAAGCTAGGTGTACCGCCACCAAGGAAGAAGAACAAGCCGTATCCACCGCCATACTGGGGCCGTATAAATCAAAAGTATAGGAAAGACGATTAGCAGTAATAGACAAACTTTTGCCCGTACTACCATAGGAGTCTCCTGGTTCTGTCTCCTGCACCAATAGTTCGTTGTAATCAAAGCTTGATATTCCGATAAATACACCAGTTTGTGTCCCTTTAAGCTTCTCTAGAGGCAATCCCGCATCTTCTAGCGCTTCATAAGCAACTTCCATTACCAGTCGCTGTTGAGGGTCCATAGTAGTAGCTTCACGGGGAGAAATACCAAAAAATTGTGGATCGAACTGATCGACATCCTCCAAAAAACCACCCCAACAGCTATTTTTGTTGTCGGGTACCGCTTGTGATGTAGATAAACTATCAATATTCCATCTTGTACTTGGTACTTCCGCGATCGCATTTGTTCCATTTCGTAGAAGTTGCCAAAATTCTTGTGGGTTTTTAGCTCTAGGAAAACGACATCCTAATCCTATGATTGCAACTGCTTCTTCACCCATTATCGTAGTTTAAATATTACTTAATTGATATTGATGATAATATTCCACCAATTTTCCCTAAAGTATCCTTAGATTATGTGATCCACATTACTTTTCTTAATCTTTTTTTACTAAATTAATAATTATTCAAGAAGAACGAGCAAGTTGATGCTAATCTGTCGGAACTGATACCAACTATCGATACTAATAGCTCTATTTCAAGAATGCTGTGATCGCCACTGCTTCGAAAAACCAAAGTCACCCGAAATATTTATTCATTTTTCAGTTCTTCTAAAACCTCATTGGTAAAAGGTAATATTACAGGTAAATATAATATTTTGAGTTTGTCCATTGAGGTTACTATTTCAACAAAGAATATTCCATAAATCAGCTTCACTTATTAGTTTCGGGTCGAGCTTTTCTTGAGGTAGATATAGGGTCAGATATTTTTTCTTCTGTAGTTAATCTTTTTTCTTCTGCTAATTTTGTTTTAGCATAAAATTGATTCGCAACCTTTCTGGGATTTTGCTCGATTGTTTCTGTATCGGGATTTAGATCTATTCCAGTTGTAAGGAGCTTACCTCGATTATTGTAGGTATTTGGTTCAAGTTTTTTTGCCCTGTTAAAAATTTTGACTGCTTCTGAAATTTTTCCTTCTTGAGCTAATTCTTTCCCTTCTTTTAAAAAACTGGGGTGGATTGGTAAGTTGTCACAAGTTTTCTGGTAGGGTTCATTGCCCATGTAACGTTGCCAGTAAACTAAACTTAAGTTTTCGCTCAATTTCTCACAAGCAAGCTCGATTACTTCTTCTGCACCTAAATAAAATATTTTTACTTTGTTATTGCTTATAGTTACAAAATACTGATTATCTGAGCTAAATTCTATTTCCTTAACTCCGCCTTTATGAGAGATGGCTGTTTCCTTGCCAGTGCTAAGTTCTACTAGTTTAGATGTTCCATCGGTGCTAGCAGTAGCCAAATACTTATCATCTAGGCTAAATTCTATTTCCTTGACTCCACCTTCATGGGAGATGACAGTTTCCTTGCCAGTGCGAAGCTCCACTAGTGTAGATATTCCATCTGCGCTAGCAGTAGCCAAATACTTATTATTTGGGCTAAATTCTATTTCTCTAACTTCACCTTCATGAAAGATAGTAGTTTCTTCACCAGTGCTAAGTTCCACTAATTTCACCACTTCATTACTACTTATGAATTTGCCAAGATACCGATTGTCCAGATCCAAGTTTCCACTTCGAGTAACGAAATACTTATTATCATTGCTAAATTTTATTTCTCTAACTTTACCTTCATGAGGGATGTCTGTTTCTTTACTAGTGCTAAGCTCGATTAATTTTGACGTTCCATCTATGCTGACAGTAGCCAAATACTTATTATCATTGCTAAATTTTATTTCTTTGACTTCATCTTCATGACAAATAGTAATTTTATCACCAGTGTTAAGCTCGATTAATTTCACTGTTCCGTCTCTGCTAGCAGTAGCCAAATACTTATTATCCGAACTAAAATTTATTTCTTTAACTTCATCTTTATGAGAGATATCTGTTTCTTTGCTATCTTTGCTAGTGCTAAGTTCGATTAATTTCACTGTTCCGTCTCTGCTAGCAGTAGCCAAATACTTATCATCTAGGCTAAATTCTACTTCTTTAACTTTACCTTCATGAGAGATGTCTGTTTCTTTGCTAGTGCTAAGTTCGATTAATTTCGCTGTTCCATCTATGCTTACAGTAGCCAAATACTTATTATTTGGGCTAAATTGTTTTTCCGTCACTTCCCCTTTATGAGAGGTAACTTTTTTTTCTTCACCAGTGCTAAGCTCGATTAATTTCAATGTTCCATCTCTACTTGCGGCAGCAAAATACTTATTATCCGAACTAAAATTTATCTTTGTAAATGCACCTTCTTGATGGAAGATTACGTTTCCCTTATCGGTACTAAGGTCGGTTAATTTCACTGTTCCGTCCACACAGCCGTGACCATAAATATCAACTGGATACATAAAACAATCCGTGGTGGCTAAATATCGACTATCTGGGCTAAATCTTATTTCCCAAAGCATACCTTTATGGGAGATGGTTTTCTTTTCATTGCCAGTGGCAAGTTCAACTAATTTTACAGTTCCATCTATACTTCCAGTGGCTAAGTACTTATTATCCTCGCTAAATATTACTTCTGTCACTTTATGTTTATGAGAGATATGTTTTTTTTCTTTACCAGTACTAAGGTCGATTAATTTTACCGTTCCATCTCTGCTTACAGTAGCCAAATATTTGCTTAAATTATTCAGATTTTGATTATCATTGCTAAATTTTATTTCTGTTACTGTTTCTTCATGAAAGATAACTGTTTCCTTATCAGGTTTAAGTTCTACCAGTTTAGATGTTCCATCTCTGCTTGCAGTAGCTAAATACTTATTCTCCGAG
>JBCCYD010000177.1:0-11534 GCA_039190385.1 Cyanobacteria bacterium P01_F01_bin.143
CGAATTAACTATAGATAATGCGATCAAGCAGGGGGCAAATAGCTTACTTGTAGTTCCTCATATAGATAGAATTCATGAGGCTGTAGAGCTAGCAAAAATTAATCATAATAGAAACTCAAATGAAAAACTTCAACTTTTTAGCAGTCCGTCACTATACACATTTAAAACCCTTGAGGATGAAGAGGGAAGAGATGCGGTTAAAGGAATGCAAATGGCTGTTTATTGGCATCCTGGGGTAAATATTAGACATTATTTTTCAAATGATGCCAGACTACTCTGGAGAAAAGACCTTGATTATACTATTGCGACCTGGCGAACAGCTATGGCTTATGATGCTACTCAAGCAATTATAAAAGGATTAAAACAAAATCCAACTCGTAAAGGTCTGCAAAAAGTTTTATCTGATAAAGATAATTTTTTCTTTAATGGAGCAACAGGCGAAGTCGGTTTTGAAAATGGAGAGCGTAAGCAAAAACCAGCATTTTTTGTTGAAATTAAACAAGTAGAAAATTCCGAAACTAATTTTGATTTTGTTCCGATACCTTAAGATATCTTGTTTTGATCTAATCAATCATCTTGATCTAATTAATAATTGCTCAAAGCCTACCACTCTTGGCAAACTAACCTAAAACAGAGGTAATAATAATTAATGCTATCTGCCTCTAATTTTTTCGCTCCCAAAACTTTTCTGAAATATCAGGCCACTTACTTCCAACCGTAACTAATCTCTTCTCCACAGAATCAACTTTGGTTTCTACGATCGCTAATCTCTTATCAATTGATTCCACTTTATTAGAGAGATCTTTGATATCCTGTTTAACTCGATCAACTTTTTGATCTAATTGATTAAACCTCTGATCTAGTTGATTAAAGCGATCGCTGATAAATTCTTTTAGCTGTTGAATTTCCGTACTGGATGTAGTTGACATTGGTACATACAGATCAAGGTTTATTGTTTTATTGTATTACTTTCTTTTATACGGTTTCTTTTTTCTGTTCTTGAGCTGCTCTTTGTTTGAGTTTATCTGCTAGGGGAGTAATTTCTTCTGGCTGAACAATTTTCACTTTGCCATTTTCCGAAATCGCGATCGCTTCTCCTTTGATTCGATGCTGTTCGATCGCTTCATCAACAGCTTTTTGAAATAATGGATCGCATAGAGTAGATAATTTATCGGGAATAGAATTTTTCATAACTAATCAGTGATAATTTTTTGCCAAATTTGAGGTTGATAAATAGTTACTGGTTGATTTAAAGGCTTCTCTGCTATTTTTTGTCTTTGTTTACTGTTATCATAAGCAATCCAACGATCTGCTAGAGGAGAATATAATTCAACGAAGTTTTTTCTTCCTCTTTCGTATCTTCTGATAATTGTATCTCTTGGGATGTTATGACCTCCAGATTCTACTCTTTGAGCTACCCTGGCAACTGCAAGTTCCGAGCTATTCAACCAAACATAAAATAGATTGATTTTGTATCCATTACCCTGGCATTTTTTCAGAAATCGAGCAAAAGTACGAGCCGCTAGAGTTGTTTCAAAAGCAAAATCCGTTCCTTGTCGAGAAAGTGTATTTATTCTCTCAAGCATCAATCTACTAGCTTGCATCGCTACGGAATCAACATCATTGGGATTAAGTTCGGCTGCGATGATATCAGCATTAACAAATTCCACACCAGATAAAAAAGACAAAACAGTAGTAGCCAGGGTCGTTTTTCCTGAACCATTACAACCGCCAAAAACATAAATTTCAGCCATAAGCAAAACATCTCTTTAACTTAAAAATTATGGAGCAGCAAACAAAACCAAGCTTGATCGGAACTCCAGAATCGGAACTCGAAATTAATCCAGCTCTAGTTTACAGCTTATTACAAGAAGAACATCCAGATCTAATGCATCTTCCAATTTCCCAAATTGATCATGGTTGGGATAATGCTATCTTTCGCTTGGGTGATAAATTATCAGTTCGGCTTCCCCGCAGACAACAAGCCGCTAAACTAATCGAAAACGAACAAACTTGGCTCCCCAAACTAGCACTCCAACTTCCGATCGCAGTTCCTATTCCCTATCGAATTGGCTACCCAACTAAAAACTATCCCTGGAACTGGAGCATCCTACCTTGGTTAGATGGCGTAACAGCAGATCAAGAAGAACCAGCAGCCAATCAAGCACAACTCTGGGCTAATTTTCTGCGATCGCTGCACGTTACTGCACCACCCAATGCTCCAACAAATCCATTTCGTGGTGTTGCTTTAGTTCAGCGATCGCGCACCATCGAGCAACGAATTCTCAGACTAGAACAAAAAACTAATCTAATCACTCAAAAGCTGAAAAATATTTGGCATGATGCTGTAAATACACCTATTGATGTAACAGAAAAATGGCTACATGGCGATCTTCATCCCCGCAATATTCTGGTCAAACATGGCGCGATTTCAGGAATCATTGATTGGGGAGACATCACATCAGGCGATATCGCTACAGATCTCGCATCAATCTGGATGCTTTTCTCGGAACAAAAAGTTCGGCAACAAGTCATAGAAGAATATGGCAATCTTTCTGATACCACATTGCAACGCGCCAGGGGATGGGCAATTCTATTTGGAGTAATACTTCTAGATACAGGTTTAATTGATAATCCAAGACAGGCAATGATTGGAGAACAAATATTAAGTCGTGTATCAAAAGATCAATAAAATATATGTTATTAATGATGACTAGGTTACTGTTTACGAAAAAAAATGCTGTTAAATAATCGCTATCGTATTATCGACACATTAGGCAGAGGAGGTTTCGGGGAAACTTATCTGGTAGAAGATAGGCATTTACCTTCACAAAGAAAATGCGTACTCAAACAACTTAACCCCATTGTTGAACAGCCAGAAATTCCTGACTGGATGAAAGAAAGATTTCAAAGAGAAGCAGCAATACTCGAAGAATTAGGCGACAAAAATCAGCAAATTCCCCGTCTTTATGCCTATTTTGCCGAAGAAGGCAAGTTTTATTTAGTACAAGAATGGATTGAAGGCGAAACCTTAGCTCAAAAACAGCAACGACAAGGCAATCTTAATCCTCAACAAGTCCAAGGGATTTTAGTGCAACTACTACCAGTCCTAGATTTTCTTCATCAACGTCAGATAATCCATCGGGATCTGAAGCCAGAAAACATTATTTTGCGTCACAGCGATCGCTTGCCCGTATTAATCGACTTTGGTGCTGTCAAAGAAGCAATGTCGACAACCGCCCATCACAATAGCAATAGTAGTCTGTCCATTTCCATTGGCACACCTGGTTACATGTCCTCCGAGCAAGCAGCCGGTCGTCCAGCCTATTCCAGCGATCTCTATAGTTTGGGACTCACAGCTATTTTTCTCCTCACAGGAAAATCCCCTCAAGATTTGGAAACAGATCCCGAGACAGGAGAGATCATCTGGCAAGAATATGCCACCAATCTTGATCCCAAATTAGTTTCGATATTAGACAAAGCAATCAGATTTCATCCGCGCGATCGCTTTACTTCCGCAGCAGCAATGTTATCTGCGCTCCAAAATACTCAACAATTCCATCCCACAGTTCAAGTAGCCCCTGCCGTATCCCATAGCGAAGAACATAGCAACTATGGCGGAACAGTTCACTACGAAAATCCTCCCGAACAATCAGCCCCAAGAAATAATCGTTTGGTCAAAATATTCCTCTTTTTACTAACCTTAGTCAGCTTAGGAATCGGAACTTTTACCGTGGGCTTTACTCTAATTGCCAATCTTTTGACCCCAATTCGGCAACCTGTACCTCAAGCCAAAATAGAAACTGACGATTCTGATCGTAATCCTGTTTTATTCCCTCCAACAACTGAAGAACAACCAGAAATAGAACCAAAACCAGAAGAAGATCTAGAAGCACTCGAAGATAAACCTCAAACAGAAATAGCCCCCCCAGAAAAAGAGATAGAAATAGTCACTATCCCCCAAGAAAAAACTGAAAAATCTGCCGAAAAACCAAAAACTCCTGACATTTTCGTTCAACCTAAACCCGAGCCAGAAGCTCAAAACACAAGGACGCAACCGATTCTAACTCCAGGTATTTCGGAAACTCAATTAGTTAGCACTTTAGGAAAACCAACATCGCAAAGAACAGATGTTCGAGAAAACAGCAAAGTTTTAGAATATCGCGACACAGAAACAGATCAAATCAACTCACGCTATAAAGCCAATACCTCAGGAAAAATTTATTATACAGAAGTTATTTTGGATTCCTCTGTCAGTCTGGGTCAAATGCAAGCAGCTCTGGATAAATTACTCGGAGCAAATAATTCGGCACCAATCAAAGATAAACTCAGAACAGTCTATGATCGCAAGTCTTCATTTAGCTTTTTTACCGCAGGAGATAAAAAAGGAAAAATTCAACGAGACCCTAAAGATAGAATTAGTATTTCAGTCCAAGAATAGATTTATTAACTAGCTTTCTTGTGATACAACTCAAAAACTTGACGAGAAAATAACTTTAATTTCGCTTCTATTTCGTCTTGAGGCTGATATTCCCCCAATAATTTCCAATTTTCTACAGTTGAGAATCGCCAAGCTTGTCCCACATGACTAAAGCCCGCAGTTTCTAGGCCAATTAGCTTTTCTGTTTTATCTAGAGGATCTGTATAAAAACGAATTTGTAACAAAATACTATTGCATTGAATCCGACGGCTCCAACCTGGGAAATGAAAGCCAATATCGATCGAATCAGGATCTACTAATTCCTGGGTATCAGGGTCATTTTTCCAGGGCTTGAGGTCAACTTTGACATCAGGAAATTGGGTTTTAAAAAGATTGACCACCGAAGCAATTTTAGTTGTGACATCCAATCCTCTTGCTCTTTCTGATGCATTCAAGCCGACTAGCCTCCTAAAATATTGCGTATGGTGTGATTTAGGAAAAAAGGAAAACGAAATGTACTAACCTTTTGATCCACAACCTTTCCTCATGCACAGTATAAACTTTGCAAGTCTTATTGTTGTGATATTTGTACTTATTGATGATTGATATCAATGATAAGGAATGCTAATTATAGTGATTACACAGCCTGAAAAATGATTGTGGTTTATTTTAGACTTATTATCTCTTGCTGTTGTGGTGGGGAAGGTTTGAGTTGCAATTTTATCCAGGAGATAGCGCTTAATAATGCAGGAGCGACAAAAGCCAAGACAATAACAATTGCTGCTATCTGAAATATCAAAGGTCGTTTTCTGCCCTGAGTGGGATGACCACAACTCAGGCAAATCTCTTCTTGATCGCTATTCAATGAGCCACATACTTTACAAGGAACCAATGCCATTGATCTAAACCTCTTACCTTTTACCTCTTAAATATTACCTTTTCTCTAAAATCTTGTAGTTTTCTTAATTCCCCAAGTCAAACCAGATCCTAGCGATACAATAAGCAACAACAAAATGATTCCCCCAGGAAGGAACGACAATATGCCGAATCCTCGAAGAAAGTAAACTACCAGAAAGCTGATTAAAGAAAACAGAAATAGTTTTAGTAGCACCGATCGCGTTTTAAATTCCAAGTACAAACACTATCATCATAGTCGATAGTAATTAAGATCTATCAAATATAGTAACTGTGTTCAATCTGAATTCACCTTCATTCAAAAACCGAGTTGATAATTGCTTGAGATTATTCTTCATTGTCATCTTATGCAGCAGTTTATTCCTCAGCAGTTGTCAAACCCAGGATGTAATTGATAGTCAAATTACCAAAGTTACTTTATGGCATGGCATTAATCCACCAGAAAACCGCAATGTGTTTAATGATTTAGTCGCAAAGTTTAACCGTGAACATGCTGATATTGAAGTTGAAGCCCTATATATAGGACAACCAGACGACCAGTTACCGAAAATATTTGCCGCGACGGTGAGCGGAGAAGCTCCAAATATGCTGTGGTTTACAGCTCAGTTAACAGGAGAATTGGCCAAACTTGGGGCTTTATACCCGTTGGAAAATTGGTTAGATAATTCGCCACTTAAATCTGAAATAGATCCGACCATGTTTTCCTCTATGGAATTAAATGGACATATCTATTCAATTCCCTTCGCAACCAATAATGCAGCGATTTTTTATCGTCCTAGTTTGTTTGCCGAAGCTGGAATCACAGAAACTCCCACAACTTGGCAAGAGTTTAAACTTGCAGCCAAAAAACTAACCAAAGATACCGATAATGATGGCAGAATCGATCAGCATGGCATCTTTTTATCTCTAGGAAAAGGAGAATGGACAGTCTTTGTTTGGCTCCCTTTTATTTATAGTGCAGGCGGAAATTTACTAGCTAATCAAAAACCAAATTTAGTAAATGAAGGGAACATCAAGGCTTTAGAGTTAGGAGCGGATTTAGTAGCCAAGAAATGGGCGATCTTATCTGCACCAGAAAGAGGTTATGAAATGGATAATTTCATTTCTGGAAAAGTCGCGATGCAAGTGACAGGACCTTGGACTTTAGGGCAATTATCACAATTAGATATTGACTATGACGTGTTCCCTATTCCTGTGATCGAAACTCCCGCAGCTGTCTTAGGTGGAGAAAATTTATTTGTTTTTAAATCTAATGAGGCACAAGAGCAAGCTAGTTTGGAATTTTTAGAATATGTTTTAAGTGAAGATTTTCAAACAACTTGGGCGTTAGAAACTGGCTATTTACCAATTAATCTTAAATCGCAAGCTAGTGAACTTTATCAAGAATTTGTGCAAGAAAATCCTGTGATAGAAATATTTTTAGACCAGATGAAATATACGCGATCTCGTCCGATTGCTCCTTACTATACTCGTTTATCTGAAAATTTGGGCAGGGCGATCGAAGCATCGTTACTTGGTGCGCAAACACCTGAAGAAGCTTTAGCGCGATCGCAAAAACGATTAGAATTAATTTTTAATTAACTCTTACCTTTTACCTCTTATCCCTCCTCTTTCCCATGGACACAAATCCCACGCAAAAATTAGCATCAGCAACCAGTGTTTATAAACATTTTACCGACAAGATTGAAGATATCCTTAGTCTACTTATTCAATCGGATAATAGATCAGATATAGAAGAGAACTCAGGATCTTTAGGTTTAGAATATTATATTGAAACCTTAAAAAGAGAAAGAGATAAATTACAAAGTAGAGTATTTCGTTTTTTAGTTATCGGAGATAAAAATAGAGGCAAAAGTACAATTATCAATGTTCTTCTCGGCGAAGAATTATTACCAGAAGGGGCAGTCGCTACCACCGCTATTCCAACCTTTATTAAGTATGGCAAAAAAAATAAGATGACATTATTTTATGATGATAATGTCAAAGAAGAAATTAGTATTGCTGATTTTAATAAACGACATACCCATAGTTCTCGTAAAGTCAAAAAAGAAGAGAAAAAATATAAAGACACTCGTCTTAAAGAATTAGTCAAACAAGGAGTAGACAGAATTTCAGCGCGATCGCAATTAGCCAAAGAATGGATCGATAAATTAATTGGCACCATTGATTATGCTTGTTTAGAATCTCCAGTAAATTTATTAGCCAAAAAAGTTGAATTTATTGACACTGCTGGACTTAATAACTCAGAAGTAGAAAATGAAAAAGCTTTTGGCTATATTAAAAACTGCGAAGCAATTATCTTCATTCTTGATCCAAACGATCAAGTAAGTCTTACAGATAAAGAATATTTAAAAAAATTCATTGATGCCCAAGTAAGTATTGAAAATATCTTTTTTCTGATTAACAAATGGGACAATGTCGAAGAATCAGACAAACGAGATATCAAAGAAGCATTCATTATCAATTTAGCCCAAGCCTTACATAAAGAAACAGAAGAAATAGAGAAACTTTGGGGGCAAAGAATTTTTACCATCTCTGCTAAAAATGCTCTCAAAAGTCTCAAAAGAAGAAAAGCTTTTCAAGGAACAGGCTTTCCCGAATTTACAACTGAACTTAGTAATTTTTTAAAATATGATAGATTAACTTGTAAATTAGCCCAACCCGTTAGAACAACAAAACAAGTATCCGAGCTGGTGATCCAAGTTATCGAGCAACGTTTAGCCATACTCGAAGATGATATCGTAACTTTAACCGAGAAAGAACAGAAAGCTCAACCTTATTTTGCCGTGATGAAAGATGTTTGCTCAACCCTAGAAAAGCAAGTCAATAAAATCCAAGAACAATCCGCGATCGAAATAGTTGAATCTTATAAAAAATATTTTACTAATGTCTGCAAGAATTTTGCTCAAAATTCTCTAGCTCTGCCAAATTTGGAGAATATCTCCCCACAAAATCGAGATCAAATTACCAAACAAATTCAGGGCGAAATTTATCAATTCATGCAAGATAAATTTCAAGATTGGAATGAACAATCTCAATCAAAAATCAATATCAAAAATGATCAACTAAAAATACTATTCAATGAATATCTTAAAAAATATCTTGATAACAAAGAAATAATTCAAAATATCCTAGTAACCAAAAATGATGTCATCTTAAATGAAATTAACCCCGATTATATTCCCCAAGATGCGGGCGGCATAAATATTACATCTACCAGTAGCAATAATAGTAATAACTGGATTATCGCAGGAACAACCACTGGTGGGGCAATTGTTGGCGGTACGATGGGAGTCGTGGCTGCATTGTCGATTACTCCTGTAGGATGGGTAGTCGCAGGAGTTGGCGTAATTAGCGCAGTCTCAGTTGGTCTTTGGGGCTGGATTTGGGGCAAAGATCTCAAAAAAGACAAGTTTAGTCAAGCAATTAAGCAACAATTAGAAAGTAAACTTCCAGAAATTTTAAGCAAAAATAAACTTTCCTTGCTGAGTAACCATATCAAAAGCCAATTTGATCCTTGGAATGATACTATCGAACTTATCAAAAATGATATTGCAACCTTAGAAGTTTCACTAAACAATTTAATTAGTCAGAAACAACAAAATAAAGTTAATTTCGTTTTAGAACAATCAAGGCTAGCCGAAATGAAAGCCAAGCTTACGCAAAAAAGTCAAGAAATAATTGGAGAATACAACCAATATACTACAAAATAGGTCAATAAACCTCAGATGGAATCTACAGCTAATTTCACTAAAAATCTCAGACATGCTGCATCACTTCTCGATCCAGAATCAGACCTGCAACTAATATCTGATATTGAAACTGTCTGCCAACAGTTAGTAGATTCCTCGTTTCGGATTGGGGTTATTGCACCTTTTAATTTTGGTAAATCTACTTTGCTAAATGCAATTTTAGGTCAAGATATTTTACCAACTAAATGTATTCGCACTACGGGTTCAGCAATTAGAATTAAATATGGCAAACAACTCAAAATATGGATTACTTTTACTTCAGGAGAAGTTCTAAAAAGTTCTTTTGTGGAAATCCTCGAAGAATATGTAGTTTTAGATAAACATGGCAATATTCGAAAAGACGTTGTTTCGGTAGAAGTTTTTTGTCCCCATCCTTTACTCAAAAGAGGAGTAGAATTATTAGATTTACCTGGCATTAATGATACGGCAGAAAATAATAAAATAGTCCAAGATGAATTATTACAAGTCGATCTAGTAATTCAAATATTACATGCCCAACAATTGTTTACCTTGACCGAGCAAGATATTCTGACCCAATGGTTAGTTAAAAGAGGAATGAAAAATGTCATCTTTGTGATTAACTGGATGAATAAGTTACCAAATCGTCAAGATAGACGGGATGTTTATGACGAAGCTCAAGTTATTACCAATGATTTTAAATTAGATTTTCAATCAGATTTACTTCATAGAATTAAAAGTCTCTATCGAGTTAATGCCTTACCCGCTTTGAAGGCTAAGAAAAAGAAAAAGATATTCGGTCTGTGTAATAGTGGTCTCGTTAGTTTTGAAGCTGCTCTGCATACTATATATTCATTCCAAAAATCTGAAGTTTTTAATACTCGATGTCCTCGCGCCAAGATTATTACTCAGCAAGTTGAACAAGCATTACAAAATAAAGCTCAGTTGATGAGCGAGGAAATAGATATTCTGAAACAAGAGAATAATATTGCTCTTGCGACAGTAGAAGATAAAGAAAAATTGCTTACTCAAGAATTTAGCAATAGTATTAATGCTCTCCGCAATTGGTTAAAGCCCTCAAATCTTAAGATCAGTTATCATTTTGAAGCTTTGCTTTCTTTGCAAGAATCAAAATTCCATATTTGGAAGCAAAATTGTTTTAAAAAAGATCTTTTAATTTATCAAAAAGCCATTGAAAAACAAATTCAAAAAATTGGTCAAGAATTAAATTCAAATTTCTCTAAAAAATTAGATATTACCTTTCCTCGTCTACCTACTGTTGAGTTGCCTAATAGTAAAAAAGAAAATGTAGGTAGTAAGTTGCGAAATATCTTTACCAGAAAATCTAAAACTAGAAAATCAGCTTTAGAATATGACAATGAGCTTTTGAAGGCGCAGGAAAAAGCAATTCATAATTATCTTGAACAATTTAGTGGAGATGCGCTCCAAGTTTTAAACGAATATGAAAAAGAATTTCAACCTTTCATTAGTTTTCCAAAACCGCAAAAATCTCAAGATCTGGCAACGAAGAGTGATGAATTGCAATCAATTAATGATAGTTTAAAAAATCTTGAAAAATCCAAGTTGAGTAGCTTAGACAATGAGAAACCTCGGCCATTTTATCAACAAGAAATTTTGAAATTTATGAGATTCGGCAAATATTTTATTTTAACCATATTTTGGAGTAAGTTTCGTTAGTATAATCGCAGCTTCTGCTAATTGTCCTGCGGGGAGGTCGGTTATTTGGAAATCGATGTTTAGTTGTGTTTCTGGTTGAAGTAAGTTTGACCAGATATCAGTTGCGCTATTATTAAGATCGTTAATTATTTGAGGTATTGAATTATTACTGCTCAAGAATTGCTTAGAAGATATGCTGCTGGTGAAAGAGATTTTACTGAAGTTGATTTATCCGAAGTCAATTTGATCGATGTCGATCTCAGGAATATCATTCTCAAGGATGCTGACCTTAGCTTCGCTATTGTGGATATGTCTCGTCTTATGTTCGCCGATCTTAGTGGAGCCAACATGGAAGGGATACGACTTGATGAAGCCAATTTAAAAGGGGCTAACTTGACTGGTTCTATTCTGATTGATGCTCGTATGATTGAAACCTATTTCAGAGATGCCAACCTCAGCTATGTATATCTTACTGGGGCTGATTTGACTGATTCCTATTTCAAAAATACCAGTCTTAGTCATGCTGACTTGACTGCTGTTAATGGATTTAGTCTTGCTAGATTTAAAGATGCTATCTTTGAAGAAACTGTTATGCCCAACGGTAGTATCAGAAGCAGCTAATAAAGAGACTGTTACAAGATTATTATTAATCCAATTTAAAATTTCTGTACATCAGGGCTACCTCATACTTTTGAGATGAGATTGGCAGGAAAGGGTTAAAGAGAACATTTTGAGCAATTTGATAATTTCATAGAAGATTTTTATTATCTCCGTATTGTTGAATTTTGAGGAGATAAGATGCAAAGGGTTAA
>JBCCYD010000178.1:0-11504 GCA_039190385.1 Cyanobacteria bacterium P01_F01_bin.143
GAACCACTTCGACTCCATCCCGAACTCGAAAGTGAAACGTTGTAGCGGCGAAGATACTTGGGGGGTAGCCCCCTGGGAAAATAGTTCAGTGCCAGGTTCATCATTCCATCAAAAGTCCTCTACCACATAGAGGACTTTTTGTTTTTTATAGCTACTGATTTTTTGGTAACCTCAAGAATTTGGAGCTAATGGGTCCTAAAATACGATTCAGTTTTCTTAACTGTTCAGCTGTTCCCATACAAATTAAAGCATCTCCTTCTAGTATTCTAGTGTCACCTGTTGGTCCAGCAATTAAATTCCCATCAAAACGTCTGATTGCTAAGACTAAAGCTCCTGATTGAGTGCGAAGTTTAGCTTCTCTGAGACTTTGTTCTACATACGGACAAACCCCAGCATCAATCAAGAATTCTTCTAGATAATAGGAACGATTAGCTCCTGTGATAATCCCATCCACAAAATCCATTACTTGGGGTCTGAGAGCAGCAGCAGCAAGTCTTTTGCCTCCTGTAATATAAGGGGAAATAACCGCATCAGCCCCAGCTCTTTGTAACTTTTGTACGGCTTCTTCATTACTAGCTCTGGCGATCGCTCTAATATTAGGGTTAAGAGTTTTAGCTGATAGCACAGTGTAAAGATTTTCGGCATCCGAAGGCAAAGCAGTAACTAAACAAGTTGCTCGATCAATTTTTGCTTTGAGTAAAGTTTCATCTAGGGTGGCATCTCCTGAAATTACAGTGTAACCTAGGGATTTAATTTCTTCTACTTCTTCGAGATCATCATCTAAAATAACAAAAGGAATTCCCTCAGCAGCGAATTCTCGCACCACATAACGACCTGTGCGCCCAAAACCACAGACAATGTAATGTTCTTCCAAAGCATCAATAGCAAGTTGCTCTTGTCTCATTTTTAGTCCTTCTTGAAAATATCCTTTAATTAGAGCTTCAGCAAAACGGTTGGCGATATAGGCAATTGTGATTACACCCATCAAGATTAGACAAATCGTAAATATTCTACCGCGATCGCCTAGTGTGTTAATCTCAGAAAACCCCACTGTAGAAAGGGTAATAATTGTCATATAGGCAGAATCTGAGAGAGACCATTTTTCCACTAAGTGATACCAGAGAGTCCCAACCAACACTAATCCCACTAATGCGATTAATCCAGCAACTAACTCTTGGCGTAAACGTTTATATTTTTCATCAAAACGATAGGGCATGAACGATTTTTGTCTTATGGATGCTTGTATTTATAGTCTAATTATTGTTAGCTTAGATTAATTAAGAATTAAATTAGGGGTCAAGTTTTGCTAAACAACGATAGCATAATAAGATTACCAGTTTAATTACAATTTTCCCTAATTAAGGAATTTTCACCAGGAGTTCTTTTGTGAGTCAATCCACTGTAGTAGATAATTTCTCTAACCCATCTGTTACTCAACAGTCTTTTGATCGCGATGGTTTTGATGCTAGTGTCATGAAAACCTATGGTCGTTTTCCAATCGCCCTAGAGCGTGGCTCAGGTTGTCGAGTTTGGGATAGTGATGGGCGGGAATATCTAGATTTTGTTGCGGGAATCGCTACTTGTACCCTGGGACATGCTCATCCTGCATTGATTGATAGTGTTACTCGACAAATCAAAAAACTCCATCATGTTTCCAATCTCTATTACATCCCGGAGCAAGGAGAATTGGCAACTTGGTTAGTGAATAATTCTTGTGCGGATAAAGTATTTTTCTGTAATTCGGGTGCTGAGGCTAACGAAGCTGCAATTAAATTAATCCGTAAATATGCTCACACTGTTTTAGATTTTCTAGAGCAGCCTGTGATCTTAACAGCTAAAGCTAGCTTTCACGGTAGGACGTTAGCGACTATTACGGCAACGGGCCAGGCTAAATATCAAAAAGATTTTGAGCCGTTGGTGGATGGCTTTGCCTATGTGCCATATAACGATATCGTAGCTGTGGAAAACGCGATCGCAGATATTGATGAAGGGAATCGCCGTGTGGCTGCTATTATGCTCGAACCTTTGCAAGGAGAAGGAGGAGTTCGTCCTGGAGATCGGGAGTATTTTGCTAAGTTACGGAAGATTTGTGATGAGAATAATATTTTACTGGTATTTGATGAAGTACAGGTCGGGGTGGGAAGAACAGGGAAAATCTGGGGTTATGAAAATCTCGGGGTTGAACCTGATATCTTTACCAGTGCGAAAGGACTAGCTGGTGGTATTCCCATTGGTGCGATGCTTTGCAAAGATTTTTGTGCTGCTTTTGAGCCAGGAAATCATGCGAGTACTTTTGGGGGTAATCCTTTTGCTTGCGCGGCAGCTTTATCTGTATTGCAAACTATTGAAAAAGAGCAAATACTTGATAATGTGATTGCCAGAGGAGAACAATTACGAGCTAGATTAAACGCGATCGCGAGTTCCTATCCCCAATTGTTTAAAGAAGTGCGAGGTTGGGGTTTGATTAACGGTTTGGAACTGCAAGCGGATATCGAATTAACTTCCATTGATTTAGTCAAATTGGCGATGGATGAAGGTTTATTATTGGCTCCTGCTGGGCCAAAAGTTTTACGTTTTGTGCCACCTTTAATTGTTTCGGCGGTCGAAATTGCTCGTGGTTGCGATATTCTAGAAAAAGTTTGTCAATTGCAATTAAAATAAGGGCTTTTATGGATGCCTAATTAATTGAGAAGGGAATTTGATTTTTCGTATCAATGTGGAAAATATCTGAAACAAATAAGGTAGGGGCGAACGGCCGTTCGCCCCTACAGAAATGATATTAATCAAATCTCTAGGCAAATGTAACAAAACTGTACGAGATTAAAAATAATGACAAAATAATTTGAGAAACTAGAATTGAATATCGAAAATCTATATTGATAAATTTGTCCGCATAACAATCGTATGAAACTAGCAGCAAGAGTAAATGAGGTGTCTCCGTCTTTAACCTTGGCAATCTCAGCTAAAGCAAAGGCAATGAAAGCAGAAGGTATCGATGTATGTAGTTTTAGCGCGGGAGAACCTGATTTCCCCACACCAAAACATATTTGTGAAGCTGCTCAAAAGGCGATAGATCAGGGTAAAACTCGATATGGTGCAGTTGCGGGAGAATTGAGATTACGAGAAGCGATCGCGAAAAAGTTACAAACGAAAAACAACTTATCCTACCAAGCTGAAAATATTATTGTGACCAATGGAGGCAAACATTCTCTCTATGGTTTAATGCAAGCCTTAATCGCAGCTGGTGATGAAGTTATTATTCCTGCTCCCTATTGGGTTAGTTATCCCGAAAT
Organism: Cyanobacteria bacterium P01_F01_bin.143; assembly: GCA_039190385.1. GTDB lineage: Bacteria > Cyanobacteriota > Cyanobacteriia > Cyanobacteriales > Xenococcaceae > Xenococcus. Next base: position 3,294 of record JBCCYD010000178.1, read on the forward strand.
GGTCAAGTTAGCCGGGGGAACACCGATTTTTATAGAGACCACCGCTGCAAATAATTATCGGATGACGGCCGAACAGCTAGAAAATGCAATTACAGAGAAAACGAAGTTGTTGGTGCTAAATTCTCCTTCTAATCCTACGGGGACTGTTTATCCGCCTGGGGAAATACGCGTGATCGCGGATATTGTGGTGGAAAAAGATATCTTGGTAGTTTCTGATGAGATTTATGAAAATATTCTTTATGATGATACCGAACATCTGAGTATTGGGGCGGTTAATCCAGAAATATTTAAACGAACAATTATTAGTAATGGTTTTGCCAAAAGTTATTCGATGACGGGTTGGCGATTGGGTTATGCTGCTGGACCATTAGAAGTTATTAAAGCTATGGGCAAGATTCAGGGTCATAGTACTTCTAATGTTTGTAGTTTTGCCCAATATGGCGCGATCGCGGCTTTAGAAGAGTCTCAAGATTGTGTGCAACAGATGCTTAGTGCTTTTGCCCAGAGAAGAGAATTTATTTACCAAGCTATTAATGACGTTTCTGCTCTGTCTTGCCCCAAGCCTGATGGGGCATTTTATGTGTTTGCGGATATTAGTAAAACAGGTTTGAAGTCTTTAGATTTTTGTAATTCTTTATTGGATTCTTATCAAGTGGCAACAATTCCAGGAATTGCTTTTGGTGCAGATAATTGTATTCGCATTTCTTATGCAACAAGTATGGATACGATTAAGCAAGGAATAGAGCGTTTAAGTAATTTTGTTACTTCTTTGACTTGAACTATAAAGAATTATTAGTTTTATCCACATCGGATTTAGTATTACTTCTAACCGCGCGACGCGGAGCTAGTCCTTGCGACCTGCCTTCTGGTTAACCTATTGAAGATGATCTGCTAAACGAAGGGCTAAAGCAACTAATGTCAGAGATGGATTCGCTGTTGGTGAGCTGGGCAAGACCGATAGATCACAAACATATACATTATCTGTTCCCAATATCTTGAGGTCTGTATCTACCACTCCTAGTGAAGTAGGCGTTTGCATTCGCATTGAACCTACTTCATGAGCAACACCACCAACACCGCCACGTCCCCAGCCACCACTAACTTCCGAATCCCAAGGAGCTGTTGCTAACTCATCAATCTCTTCATCTGTAAGGTCATCGATATTTAGCCCACTGATATCTGGTGCATCAATCCCCAGCAAATCGCCTTCCAGACGTTGAATAATTTTGAGTGCTAGACGCTGCAGATCCTTTTCCTTCACATTGATAGGAGCCTCATTTACTGCCAAATTGTCTTGAGTGTAAAAGTCCCCATTAGGATCGCTAACTTGAACAGTAGAGCCATTTTGGAGTGGAGAGTTCAATAAGAAAACCACTTCCCCTTCCTTGCTGCCCTCTGCAATTTCTTGCGGTAGCAGTTGTTCAAGGTCAGGATCAAGATAGCGACTTTGATTAAGATCTGTTCCCACTTCAACCAATGTGAGAAACGGATGATCAATCTCAGAGAGCTGAGTTGCTGTCAATGCATTATTATCCCATGTCACCAACTTAGCCGCAGAACCGGCATTGTCCGTAGAGTTAAATTTTGAACCAGGTCTAGAGGCAGCATTAATCGGAACTTCTGGTCTCAGCTTGAAATGCCAAAAATAGACTGGGTGGTCGGTTATGCCAACACCAATCAAGAAATTTGACGGTAACGAGGGACTACGCTGAGCAATCCGAGGGGTATCCACACTTCCTGCGGCCAAGACAAGATTTCTACAGCGGAAAGTTTTGGTCATAAAACTTGCTAAGTCATAACATTCAACTTCTACAAGGTCTGATGAGACAATATTAAAGCGATTCACGGGATGATTAAGATTAATACGCAACTTGCGATCGTCTATATTGGGTACTAAAACAGCTTCAGTCATCGCAGACTCCAACAACAAATCAGCAGTCGAAAACATGCCAGCGGAAATTCCCCGACCCATGGCATCACTATTTTCCACTGCCAGAGGTGCTTTAAACGGAGCCATAAATCCTAAATCTTGAAATAAAGGGGTAAGTTCATTGACAACGTCATTCTCAAATTCAGAATCTAGAAACCCCAAATTCATTAGGTTTTCAGCTGCTTCATAACCTCCGTCATCCAAAAGATAAGTTTCAATTTCTGTCGGCCAATCTTGAACTAATTCCCACCGCTGAATTCTGGGAATTAAACCACCCCAATATACGGAACGACCACCTAGGTTATAACCAGCTCCACCACTATAGGAATTATTAACATCATTGAAATTGATGATTTTATAGCCATCATCCCAGAGATCCCAGATATGTTTGGTTATTGCACTATCTTCGGTGCCATCAATATTGTGCCGTTGAGGTAAATTGGCAGTGTGAACGGGAAATAACTCACTGCCAGCTTCTAGGACCAAGACCGACTGTCCCTTATCAGCTAGTTCTTCGGCGACAACACCGCCCCCCATGCCTGATCCCACTACAATGACATCCCAAATGCGATCGTCATTGATTACAGGAGGTAAGTATTGGGTCGCAAGAGAAGACTGCTCAAAAATGGGTTCTCGTCGCACATTAGCGTCATCAACTAAGAAGTTTACCTGTTCCCAACTAAATTCAAAGAAACTGCCATCAGTAATATCTTCAGCTTGAATCACAAAATTATTGTCCCCATCGACTGTTCCATAGGGATTAGGACTGAAATCACTCCAATCTAGGGCCCCTCCACGAATAATCAGGAACTTGAATTTTAGTTCTCCAACAATTTCAGTCTCGTCCAACTCAAAAAAGAGAATGGCTGGGCCGTTTGCTGGTTGAATACTGCTAGTAGCTGGCTCAATGTTGCTGCTAAAACCATCAATGGAAGAGCGAATCACAACGTTCTTTTGAGTGAAACGGTTTGGACGATAGGCAATTCGAAACATAGTCTAAAGTTATTGAATATTTTTATCTTGTGTGTTTAGCAAATCTGGCGCTGAGCCGTTATCTATAATTCGGTGTGATCACAAGATTTTATGCAATATTCAATTGCTTCGTCATGTTTCTTAATAATTTAGATTAGGACATTACAACCTAATTTAAGGTATAAGTAACTTCTTCGACTTCTCCTGGTTCGCCTAGGATTTTACCTTGACCTTTGTTATAGGTTACAACTACGCCTCCAGCATTGCCTGCAACAATAGTCACGGTTTCTTTACCTGTCCAACTACGCTTGGTTCCTTCAAGTAGAATGCCTTCAAACTCTACTTTGTCATCAACGACTACTTTTAACCAACAACGTTCTTTGACATTAACATCGACAATAACCGAATCATAAACTTTGGTATTTGATTGTGTAACGAGTTGGGAAGAAGGATTTTTGGCGGCAGAATTGGTAATTGAGGTGGAATTAGTTTGAGAAATATCAGTTTCTCCAAATAAAATCGGGTTTTCAGTTGTACTGGGATTATCGACTACTGTGGCAATGCCTTTGACGGCGACCCCTACAAGGATGAGATAGAGTAAATAGAGGTGCTGCGATCGCAGTTGCAATTTCGGAAATTGCCATTGGGGTAAATATTTTCCAAACTCAAGCTTCTTGGGAGATTTTGCCTTAATAGTTGCGGGTTCGGACTCAACAATTGTATAGTCTGGGACGTCTGTAACCCCAAGAGCATTGGCATATTTTTTAATCAAAGCTTTAGTATAAAAAGACTCTGGTAAATCTTCGATGTGACCCTGCTCGATCGCCATTAATACTCTTTTGGTAATTTGAGTTTTGGCAACTATGTCATCGAGTTCTAGAGCTTTTTCGATGCGAATACTAAATAAATTAGCCCCAATTTCTTGTAGCTTTTGGCGTTGCAAAATTTGCTGATTAGCTACAGCTTCAAGAGCTTTATTTTGATGTTTTTTGGAATTGTTTTTTTGATGATTTTTCATGAACTGCTTTCCTCTTAGATGCAGCTAAATTATTATTTTTCTTATTACGGTTGTTTCTTAAAAAATCAACCTCTGCCTGACTTAAATGTCGATATTCCCCAGTTGGTAGATTACCATTTTTAACGCTTTTTAAATTAATTGAACCGATAGATACTCGATGCAAACTAATCACAGAAAAACCTAATCTTTCAGCAATTAGTCTAATTTGTCGATTTCGGCCTTCAATCAGTACGATTTCTAATAAAGTTTTCTCTCGCTCTTGCCTAAGAATAGTGACCTTAGCGGGCAAAGTTTTACGTCCAAAAAGCGTTACTCCATTACGCCAGCGTTTCAAATCCTGAGCTGTGGGACAGCCCTCTAAATAAACATGATAGGTTTTGGGTAAATGATAGCGGGGATGAGTTAATTTAAGGGTTAGACTCCCATCATTAGTGAGAAGTAAGGCCCCAGTAGATTCAACATCCAGTCTGCCTACGGGATGAATTCCTTGTCCTTTTTTTAGTTTAGCAGGGAGTAAATCAAGGATGGTACTACGTTGTTGCGGATCGTAACAAGTCGAAACGACCCCCAAGGGTTTATTGAGCAATAGGTATACTTTTTCTGGACGATCCTGTAATTCAATCTTTTTGCGATCGACTTCTAGAGTATCTACTGCCAAATCTACTTTGTCCCCTAATTTGGCGATGCGATCATTAACTTTTACCCTCCCATCTCGAATCATTTTTTCTGCTTTGCGCCGTGAAGCGATTCCCCATTGAGATAAGACTTTTTGGACTCTTTCTGCCACGAACGATTCTCCTGTTGATTACCAGTGATCACCATTATTGCAAAATTCCAGATTTCAATTGTGGGGAATCCAATCGCTAGAGTTCCCAAAAGCTTAGGGAAAATATCAAGAGTCAATTAATGTATACTCGGGACGATATTTTTTTTCATTTGGATCGCAAAAGGCTCAATTATGATTATTGATAAATTATTGGCTGGTGCCGTTAAAATCTATTTGCGATCGCAAGTTGAACAGGTTAAAAATCTCAAGGTCAAAATCACAGCTAAGGATCGACAAATTCTCAGCGGGAAACTTCCCCAAGTTTTTATTGCTGCGAGTTCCGCTGTTTATCAAGGAATCTATTTGCGTCAGTTGGAAGTAACAGGCAAGAATATTCTATTGAATCTTCCTGAAATTTTGGAGAGAAAACCTCTGAGGTTATTGGAGCCAATCAAGGTGCAGGTTCAGGCTTTGTTGACAGAATCGGACTTACAATCTTCGTTGGGTTCTGAGTTGTTTTTGAGTGCTTTGGCAGATTTTTGGCGAGATTTGAGATTGCAGCAGGAGTTGAGTTTATCAGATTATTCCGCGATTGCTTGGCAGACAATTACTTTGCAGGACGATTTGGTGGTTATGGCGGGAAATCTGCAAAGGTCAGGAGAAGAGGATATTTTTGTGCAAATTACAACGGATTTACAGTTGTTTAATGAGCAAACGTTAGTTTTTCAGCTTTTGGATGTTGAAGGGATTCCTGAGTTGATGGGGAGAGAGTTGCAGCCATTAAAAATTGATTTGGGGGATGGAGTCGCGATCGCGGATCTGTCGATATCCCAGAACAAGTTATTTGCTTCAGCTGAGATTACGATATTTCCTTAAATTTGGCTAATTGCTAATTTCTAATCGGGTTGGATTTAAAATATTTTGGCAATTAATTCTGGTAGTTGGTTACAAATAATTGCCATTGATACGTTAGAAGGTAACGAATCCGAGATCTCTTGTATGATTAACATCGCACTTTTTGCTTTTCTCTTGAGCTTTCTATTTTGATTGTCTTGTAAAGCTTCAGCGATTTCTTGAACTTTTTCGAGAGTTTCTTCTTGATCTTCTTGGTCTAAATCTGTTTCTAAGACTATATTTTGTAGTTGATTTAGTAATTGCTTAAGTTCTTTTTTGTTGGGTTCATCATCAAAGCTTGGTAATTGGTTAATAGTACGAGCTACATTCCCACTAATGTCGCCCAAGTTAAACGCACTGGTGCCGCTATCATTAACTGTGCTCTTAGAAATTTTAATTTTACGACTTTGATTTATGTAATTACCTTGAACATTAATTGGTTGAGAAATATCTTGTTTATCTTGAGGAAGTGATTTTTGAAAATTTTCAATGTTGTCAATTAAACTTAATACATTCACCATCCGATAGCTTTTTTGACATTGAATTTCGTATTGCTTGTCTGATTTAAATTGCTTTAATGTTTCAAAGGGATAGAAATGTGGTGATTGGCTGTCTTTGCATTGGTTGCAATTACAAGGTATTAACTTGCTGTAGTTCAATCTGTTATAAGAATCATGAATTTTATCAAGTTCGTAGATAATGTTGCTCAACAATTCCCGCTGATGATCCCCAGACATCCGAATCTTGATCTCTCGTTTCCCATAATATTCAATAACTTCAGCTTTAGTATTATCTCTATTTAAAATAACTCCTGTTTTCCAAACATATTTTTGTTGGTCAATATATTGGTGCATTATTACAATAAAGCGACTGACAATTCCTTTGGGCATAAAGTCAGAATATGAATAGCGAAAAATCAAATTCTTAGACTCATCCCAGTCATATTCTGCTTGATTATCACTGAGAAGTTGTGGAGCTATGAAGGTATCTTTTCTACCAGAAATTTCATAGCAAAGTTGAAACTTTTTCATTAGTTCTAGCAATTCCCCTCTCATGGAAGAATATTTTTCTTCTTGACAAATATTTTTTAAATTATTACGAGTAAAACAGCCCTGGTTATTAACAACTTCTTTATTATCTAGTACCTGATAAACAGCATCTGTTCCCCATTCTGGTTGAAGAATTACAGTTCTATATAATAGAGAATCTTCTTTATCCTGAAAATGAAGACATACTCCTAAGTCATGAAGATATCCACTTAGTTGTAATTTATCTTCAAGTTTTGTAAATCCATTAGATTCACAAATATCTAAATATTCTTGAAGGGAAATATGATTCCGTTCATCGTTTTCTAAAGCTTGACGAACTTGGACCCAGGTTTTTGGTAGCGCTTGTCCAATGTGCGGTAGTTTTTTAATATAGTCTTGAATATTGGCAAGAATTTCTTCTAAGCCTCTATTGCTCGCTAAGTTAGTAGCTAGAGTTTCTTTGAGATTAGTAAACTGACCTCGTAAAGCCCGTTCATTAATTTCTTTTTGACGATCTTGTTTTTCATTTTTAATGATTAACAAAGGACTATCATCACTTAATAGTTCTACTAAATTTAGCCAATAATAAAAATCAGTATTTTCTTTTCGGCTATCAACAACTAAAGTATAGAGAGAACGTTTAGTCAGGAAAAACTGATGAGTTGCATGATAAATTTCTTGTCCGCCAAAATCCCAAATATTAACTTGAAATTTTTCTTCGTTACCTAAAGAGAAATTCCATTTAATAACATCAATACCTTCTGTTGAATTTTCATTATCTTGAAGTATATAGTTGGCATTTTGAATTTTCTTCGCCAGACTAGTCTTTCCTGCACCTGCTTCACCAACAATGAGTAATTTTGCTTCATAAATATAAGCTGTTCCTTCCTCTTGTAATTGTTCAAAATATTTTTTAATCGCTTTAATTCCTTTTGCTGCGACTTCCATAGGTGGAATATCAAGGGGATTATCTCTTATATTTAAATCTTTTAATTTTTCAGCTTTGGTAATAGTAGCTGGTAGCTTTTTTAACTTGTTTTTCCACAAAACTAGTTTAATCAATCTGGAGAGGTTACCAATGGACTCTGGCAAATTTGTTAATTGATTATCTCTTAAACTTAAATAAGTCAATTTAGAGAGATTCCCAATAGATTCTGGCAATATTTTTAAGTTATTGTTCCATAAATTTAGCTTAGTCAAATTAAAGAGATTTCCAATAGAGTTTGGCAGTATTTCCAACTGATTATCTCTTAAGTTTAAATCAGTTAAACCAGACATATTATCAATAGATTCTGGTAATATTTTTAAGTTATTATTTTTTAAATCAAGACTAGTTAAATTAGAGAAATTACTCAGGAATTTGGGGAGACTTGTTAACTGAATCCCAGATAAACCAAGACTAATTAAATTAGATAGATTACTCAGGGATTTGGGGAGATTTTTTAGCTCATTTTTATCAATATATAGACGAGTTAAATTAGTGCGCTCGCGGGGTCCAAAAAGGTCTCGATGCGTCGAAATTGGTAGTCATGCAAGATTTGCCAGCCCGTACCGCGCGAGGCGATGACGGCATAGACCGCTCCGCTCCCCGCCAGCGCGGCAA
>JBCCYD010000179.1:0-11441 GCA_039190385.1 Cyanobacteria bacterium P01_F01_bin.143
ATAAAAATATGGCTAGCTATTTTTACTTGTACTTGTATTATTTTTCTCAATAGTTGTCAAAGCAAAGTTAATAATATTACTAATATCAATAGCACAACAGGCGAACAAATATTAATCTTAGGGGATAGTATTACAGTTGGTTATGGCTTACAACCCCAACAAGCTTATCCTTCTCTTCTCAGTCAAAAACTAAACTTACCTATTGTGAATCGTGGGGTTAGTGGCGACACTACAACTGATGCGTTAGCCAGATTATCGGAAGACATTCTTACCGAAAAACCTTGGATGGTTCTAATTGGCTTAGGCGGCAATGATTTTCTCAAAAAAGTACCTAAGACATTAACAGAACAAAATTTGCGCTCAATCATATCTCAAATACAAGCAGAAAATGCTATTACGGTTCTCTTGGGAATGAACTTGGGTTTATTTACCGATGAATACAAGGAATTATATCAACGTGTCGCGGAATCAACTGGTTCCTATTTAATTCCTCAAGTACTTAAAGGAATTCTTGATAATCCCAAACATAGACAACAGGATATTATCCATCCCAACGCGATCGGACAAGAAGTTTTAGCTGATAAAATTGCGAAATCATTAAAACCTTTGTTAGCAGAAGCAACATTACCAGCCGTGCTAAATCAAAATTAATTAGCCCCATCTTTACTGATAAGTTGAAATTCTTTAATGATTTTGAAAGTTTGGTTTCTCGATCGCAGACCAAACCAGGCAACAATAGCAAGAGTTTGCCAACTTAATAATATAGAGAAATCAGATAGGGCAATACTCATACCGATCATCATGGGAATAAATAATAAAAGCTTTAAAAACTGCTCAGGCAAATTTGGCCAGCTTGTTTTTCTCCCTCCCGAATATCGGTACATTATATAGCTAATACTACGAGTAAAAATCTGACATAGTAAAGCATTTATCCCCGCAATACTACTTGCTGTTACTACAAGAAATCCACAGTAGCGAGTCATCTGCAATACAAGGTATAACCAAATCCTAGTTTTTTTGTTGACATAGTTATAAACCCAAAAGCATAATCTCGATACCAATAAAAACCCAATCCAGGAAAGTCCTAGGGATAGTCCATCTTTTAATAGTAAGTTCTCATGTTGTAACCATCCTAAGTCCAAGATGGAGGTTGCTTTTTGACTCCCTTCTAAAAATAGAATCCCAATTGTGCCAAACAGCAAAGACCAGATCCAAGGTTTCCACCAACTAACTCCGAGTTTATAATCCTGATAAGTTTGTGATAATTGAGGCTCATCTTCATATTTTTCGGCTACCAGGTCATTTTCGTAATAGCCAAATTCGTAAATACACCAAAATGAAATAGCGAAGAAAAGTATTGCTATCGCATTTAATATGGGTTGGGGACTTATCCAACTAAATGCCAGAATTAATACAGGAAAATCATCCAGAAGGATTGCTTTAAGTAGGTAATTTTCTCCTGGCCTTTTAATTTTTTCTAGATAGTATAGCGGAAAATAAATATCTGACATTGGACTATTATATTTAGCTTTACTCCAAGTTATTAAAAAAGGATGGGCAACTTCTTTTAATAAGGATTCATCATCTAGCGAATCAGTAATTAACATTCCTGTAGATATTTGTTCCTGTTTTAGAGATTCTCGCACCATGGCCAACTTACCTTTTGCGCGATCGCTCGCTCCTTGCCAAAACCCACAGGATATTAGTTGATTATAGTCAATAGACATACATTTCAAAATGGGCTCTACGACAAATTGAAATCCTAAGGTGGCAACTATAACATTGGCATTGTCATTTTTATTAAGCTCTGTAATTAGTTCATCATTACTATACTCCTGGGCAAATTTTTTAGCCGATTGTTTCCATAAAAGAATATTCCACGGAAACAATAAAGTCATAAATACAATTAAAAACCAATCTCTGACTTCAGAATCTTTACTGGATTTCATGAGAAATCGCCAGGGCTTGGTAAAAGATAAAATTTTTAATATTATTGCGGCAATAAAGCGAGGTTGCAAACTATTGAGGTATTCCGCACTAGAATTCAATAAAAATAAAGTTTCATCAAAATCAACAATTATTGCTGTATCAGCCGCTACTTGCTCGATTGATGGAGAAAGCTGCTCTTGGGAAAGAAATTCCAAATTATATTTTGATTGAGATTTCATTGTTGGAGCTAATTGAAAATTAGATATCTATCAAATGTTACAACAGCTTTCAAGACATTTCAATATATGACAAAATCTTAATTAAATTATCTAGCTTATTCGTTATAACCCGAAAGATGACTATCAAAGAAGCTTTCGTAATATCCCAAAAATGGTACGACGAGCAGAATTACAGCGATAAATTGGTAAACTACTTAGATATTCTGCCCCTAAGTGTGATTTTGCTATTTAACTTAATTGAAAAACCTATTTAGAAAGAAAATATGACCGAGCTTATATATTGGAATGGAATTGCTTCAAAATTATGCTTCAATCCTTTATTGGCAACAGCAGCCGAATCAGAATCCGAAAATAGCAGTCTAGTCTTAGCTGGAGTTTTGCTCAGTCTGGTAATCATTTATTTTGCCAGCAAACTAGGAGGAGAAATTTGTGCCAGAATCGATCTTCCTCCAGTTTTAGGAGAGTTAGTTGGAGGAGTCTTAGTCGGAATATCGGCTTTCCATCTCTTGGTATTTCCCGAAAGTGGTTCGACCGCAGATGATTCTCTTATTATAAGTTTTTTACAGCAAACAGGAGGACTGACCCCTGAAGCGACTCCTGCTGTTTTCGATTCTCTAAGTGAGGTTATTTCTTTACTATCAGAATTAGGAGTAATTATTCTCTTATTTGAAATTGGCTTAGAATCAGATCTCAAAGAACTTATTCGTGTGGGTCCCCAGGCTGCTGTAGTGGCAATAGTTGGGGTAGTTGCCCCTTTTGCTACGGGAACGGCTGGTTTAGTTTATTTATTTGCGGTTCCTGTGGTGCCAGCTATTTTTGCGGGGGCTGCTTTAACAGCAACAAGTATTGGGATTACAGCGAAAGTATTGGCGGAATTAGGCCAAATTAGTTCTAAAGAGGGTCAAATTATTATTGGTGCGGCCGTATTAGATGACATTCTGGGGATTGTTGTTTTAGCTGTGGTCGCTAATTTGGTCAAGACTGGGGAAATCGAGATTACTAATGTTGTCTTATTGATGGTTAGTGCTGGAGCCTTTTTAATTGGTTCGATTGTCATTGGTCGTTTGATTAGTCCTTTCATTGTGGGATTAGTCAATGAAATGAAAACTCGGGGACAGTTGTTGTTAACTGGGTTAGTTTTTGCTTTTATTTTGTCTTACATCGCTAATGTGATTCAATTAGAGGCTATCCTAGGGGCTTTTGCTGCGGGTTTGATTTTGGCAGAAACTGATAAGCGGAAGGAATTGGAAGAACAAGTGATTCCTGTAGCCGATATTTTTGTCCCAATTTTCTTTGTTTGTGTCGGAGCAAAAACTGATATTAGTGTGCTTAATCCGACGATACCTGCTAATCGCGAAGGGTTAGTCATTGCTGCTTTTTTGATTGTGGTGGCGATTCTCGGAAAGATAATTACTGGTTTTACGATGGTTGGGCAATCAGATATTAATAAACTCGCGATCGGTGTGGGAATGATTCCCCGGGGAGAAGTGGGGTTAGTTTTCGCCGGAGTTGGTTCTGCTAGTGGTGCCTTGTCGGAATCTACTGAAGCAGCGATTATTATGATGGTAATTTTGACAACTTTTATTGCTCCTCCTTTACTACGTATTGTTTTCAAGGAGCCAGAGGAAGTTACAGAATCATCGAGTTAATCTAATTGAGGAACAAGGAACTATGTCTTAATTCTTAAGTTCCTTGTTTTGAGCAAAAATTAAATATCAGTCGATATGTTTACTACTCCAACTGAATCAACAATAGATATTTGGGTTTCTGCAACTTGGAATGAGTATCTAGAAAAAATAAATAATCTAAGTTGTGAAAAGGCGAAAGGTTACTATCACGAGAATCAATACAGAATTGAAATGTCGCCAATCGGTAATGACCATTCAAAAGATCATTCTATAGTTACTTACGCAATCTATCTCTTTGCCACTATCAATAATATTTCTCTGAACGTTCTCGATAACTGTAGTTATCGTAAACCTGGTATTCTCGAAATCCAACCAGATTTGTCTTGCTATACAGAAGATAATGCGGATGCTATTCCTTGGGGAACAGGCATTGTTGATTTGGATAAATATCCTGCTCCTGATTTAGTCGTAGAAGTTTCTAATAGTTCTTTATCGGATGATTTAGGGAAAAAAAGATTATTGTATGAAGATTTAGGAGTAGCAGAATACTGGATTGTCGATGTTAAAAATGTCCAGGTTATTGCTTTTGAAATTGTCAGAAATGGTAGTCAAAGAATTACGCACTCGCAAATCTTATCAGAACTGGAGATAGCCATCTTAACTGAAGCTCTGCAACGCAGTAGAACTAGTAACCATACTGAAGTTAGTTCTTGGTTATTACAACAGTTTCAAAAAGGCGAACAGAGTGATTCTGAGTCATAAATAAAGAAGCATACCAACTTCTTAGGAAGCTCTCAGGTTTATAGCTTATCAACATTTATTTGATAAAATAGCTTAATATAACGTTGTCTATCATCAGATAATAATCTTTAACTGACCATTGGGCTAATGTTTTCATAAAGATTATCAAACAGATTTACTAAAACGATAGAAAATGAGGCAAAAGTCTTTCCCCAGTGATCTATATCAAATTATTAGTACACACAATACGCAACCCTATACTAAAGCTACGAGTATTACGTTGATTATGTGGACGATCCGCCGAGCGGCAGCCCCAAGGATTGGCAAGCCAAGAGCCACCACGTACTATATGTTCATTATTAGATTTTGAGAACCATACACTACCATCATCTGGGGCATCTTTATAATTATCATGCCAGTTATCTTGACACCATTCCCAGACATTTCCATGCATATCATATAAACCGAAATTATTAGGATTAAAGCTTTCTACTTGGATAGTTTGTTCTCTATATTCTCCTCTTGGTTCATCGGCATATATAGAAATTCCTCTATAATTAGCTAAATTACTAGTAATCGTTGCTCCAAAATTAAATGGTGTAGTTGTGCCTGCACGACAAGCATATTCCCATTCCGCTTCACTAGGTAGACGATATTCTTTTCTTGTCAGTTTCGATAATCTTTGGCAAAATTCTACTGCCTCTTCCCAGGAAACTTGCTCTACTGGCAAATGATCTCCTTTAAAACGGGAAGGCTCAGGATAGAGATAGCGTTTTATTTGTGGCAGAGAAGCAATCGTTTTCCATTGTGTTTGAGTTATCTGAAATTTCCCCATGAAGAAAGGTTGAACCGTTACCTTATGTTGCGGTTTTTCTCTTGTAACCCATTCTATATTAAATTTTTTTTCAAGTCTTTCTATTTCTTCATCTTCTGTTCCCATTAGAAATTTACCGCCAGGAATATATACCATTTCTAGGATTACACCATTACCTAAATCCTCTTTGAAAAACTTGGCTTGCTTATCAGAGCGTTCAAATATCTCACCGTCTTGATCTACCGTTACAGTTTCAAAGTTAAAAGAATCTAGTTCAGTTAGAGAAATAGGAGTAGTTGTGGAATTTAGGTTAGGTTCTGATGCTGGCAATTGAGGAGACTTAGTTGGCAATAGGGATGGGGATGGGGACTCCTTAAAAATCTCACTAATTACAAATGCCGTCACTAATCCTGTACTTCCAAAACCAGCCCATTTCAAAAACTGTTGTCGAGTAATAGAGCTTGATGTTGTAACAACTTTTTGTTGTTGCCTTTTCCTTTGTATTTCCCTTTGCTGTTGTATTAGCTTTGCTTCTTCCAGTTGCTGCCTGATTCTCTCTTGTTCCCTTTGAATATTAGCCTGAGAAGTTTCTACTTCTGCTTCCCTTGGTAAATTAGCCGATTCAAGAGTTGAAATAACAGGCTCTTGAGGTGAATTTTGAGGTTGAGAAACCTTTTTAACCGCAATCCTTTGAATAGCTGCGATCGCATCTAAATCCCCCCGAGATACAGCTAAAATTCTAATCCACAGTTGCTCTGCCAATAGCAAATTGTCTTCATTTTCCGCTAAAGATGCCTGATATTTCAAAGGTTCTACATCTTTAAGCGTGGCAAACTGCTCTAACAAAATAAAATACATCTTATAAGGTGGTTCTGCCTTCAGATAAGGATTTTGAAATCCCTTGCCATAACGATCATTTAACTGAGGAACGGAATAACGCAAATACTGATCAAGACGTTCTACTGTGGCACAATTGGCTTCCCCTTGAATCCGCAAACCTTCCAACAAAGCATGGGTAAAAGAACCATGTTGTAATTCGTCAAACTCCCAAGACTTCTGATTTGCAGTGCACGAATAGAAAGTGATTACTCCTTGATGCTGTTTGCCAATCCCCACAACACCACGACTTCCTTGATCGCGACAAGCATCCAAAAATAAAACTACATTATCAGCTCCAGATCGCCGTAATCTTTGGGTGACATATTCCACTGCGATCGCGGTATGTTCCACATCTCCAGGATCACTGTCACATAACATCAAATAATCTTTATCCCTATGGCGCAAACCATGACCAGCAAAGAAAAACCATAAATTATCTTCTGGTTTCAATAATGGTCGTTTAATATTCTCAAACTGCGCCCGCAAAAATCGCCTGAGATGACCATAGGTGGGACTTGTGGGAATGGGAGGATTAGTTTTATTGATCGCGGGAGAATCTTCGGTAAACAGAAAAACCTCATCAAACTTGGCTTCCTGCCTCAACCAATCCGCGATCGCCTCAGCATCATGTTTTGCATACTTCAGCGAAGAAAGATTTTCGTATTTATTAATTCCAACCGCGATCGCCCAATTCTTCCCCATGGTCTCTATCGATGAAGTTAATCTAAATTTAACTTGCAGATTGACAAAATCTCAACTCACTTTCTCTTAAATTTAAAAGTCATTCCCCCTTTTCCGCCAGCTTTCCCACCAACACCAAAAAGACTAACTTGGCCTTCACCATTAATTTCTACCGATAACTCAACTTCATCGAGCTGCATCTTAGAATCAGGAGTATCAGCTTCATCCAACATTTCTCGCATCACTTGCAAGAAACCTTTCATCTCTCGTTTGAGTTTATCAACGTCAACAGATTTTCGATTACTTTCACTGTCTTCACTAGAGTCACCTCCTAAAAATCCTCCAGTATCACGACTACCGCCTCTAGTAACCGAATCTTGTTGAGGTCGAGTTTCCGTAGTTGAATTTTCTCCCGTAATAACCCAGATTTTTTCAGGAGTTGGGATTGCTTTTGACATAAAGTGAATTGACTATATTTAAGATAGTAAATATATTACCTAGCATATTACAAAGTTATCTCTTGAAATGCAAAAATATAACCATTTGGTATATTGAAAACAAAGATGATCCGCATTCACATTAAAATATGACATCCTCACCCACAGTCTTCCCTGAAAACTTAGCAAAAATCGTCGATCGCTTTAAACGACGCACTAACCCTAAACAAAAATACGAACAACTACTTTGGTACGCAAAAAAATTACCAGCAATGCCCGACGCAGACAAAATTACTGAAAATAAAGTTCAAGGCTGTGTCTCAAAAGTCTATATCACTGCGGCAAAAGAAGATGGCAAAATTCTCTATCAAGGTGATTCTGATGCTCAATTAGTCAAGGGATTAGTTGCCTTTTTAATTGAAGGTTTAAATGGTCTAGCTCCAGAAGAAATCATTAAAGTACAGCCCAATTTCATCGAAGAAACAGGATTGCAAGTCAGCCTTACTCCTTCTCGGGCTAATGGATTTTACAACATCTTTCAACTAATGAAACAAAAAGCGGCAGAACTTATTTGAATTGAGAATTGAAAATTGAAAATTGAGAATTACAAACAATGGCGAATACAACTTTAGGTCTAAGTGATAGTCTAGCCAGTTATATTCAATCTGTCTCTGTACAAGAACCAGAAATCTTAGCCAAGCTCAGGGAAGAAACTTCCCAGCTCTCTGGGTCTCGCATGCAAATAGCCCCAGAACAAGGACAGTTGATGTCACTATTGGTGCAGTTGCTAGGAGCAAAAAAAACTTTAGAGATTGGAGTTTTTACAGGCTATAGCTCTCTAGTTGTCGCCTTAGCTCTACCAGAAGATGGCAAGATTGTCGCTTGCGATGTTGATGAACAAGCTACCGCGATCGCGTCTCGTTATTGGCAAGAAGCTGGCGTGTCCCACAAAATTGATTTATATCTGGCTCCAGCTTTAGAAACTTTAGATCAATTAATAACTTCAGGACAAACTAATAGTTTTGATTTTGCCTTTATTGATGCTGATAAAAGAAATTATGCTAACTATTACGAACAATGTTTAAAGTTAATTCGTCCCGGTGGTTTAATCGCGATCGATAATGTCCTATGGTTTGGCAGAGTAGCCGATCCTGAAGATATTGATAAACGAACTATAGCGATCCGAGAATTCAATCAAAAGCTATCTCAAGATTCTCGCGTAAAAATTAGCTTAGTTCCCATTGCTGATGGTCTAACTTTGGCATTAAAAAAATAATTACAATAACTAAAGAATTAAGAAAAAAAAGAACCACTCATCAATTATGGGAAATTAACTAGTGGTTCGATCAGAATTTGAACTCTCCACTTATTACTTAGGAAAAGTTTTCGGTTTTTATGCGTCTCGTAACATTTGTTTACATTCAAATATCACTAAGAAAAATCATGTTTTAGATAATCAAGAAAATTACATAATGCCACATGCATAAAATTAATTACACACTGGCAATTAGCAATTAGCCATTAGCAGATCTTGATTGCTTGTAGCCAAAGAAGTCGACACGGTAGTCAGTGATTCTCACTCCTGTTTGGTCTTCAATCTTCTGTAGCAAATCTTCTGGTAAGACGACATCAATATCAATTATCTTTTCAGAATCGAGGCAATTGACATGAGAATGAGAGTAGCTAATATTGCCGTAGAGTCTCCCGTCGGATCTTTCCACACATTCGATAATTCCTTGAGCTGATAATGCTTCAAGATTCTGGTAAACTGACGTGTGGCCGATTTCTTTTCCTTCTTGATTCAAAAGATTGTAGATTGCTCTGGCAGAAAGATGCTCTTGTTTTTCCCACAGCAATTCCAAGACATAGCGTCTTTGACGACTAACTCGCATTCCCAATTCTTGGCACCGAGTAATCGCTTGATCAAAAGAAGTTATTGGCTTGATATTGGCCTCTGATTTATTCATATATGAGGCTGCTAAACTAATACATACTCATTACAACTTCATATTAACATAACGTTAAAGCTACGTCTTGTTCCTAGTTGTTAGATAAAAGAGGAATACGATTTTATGACTGTCAATATTACCTTAGATACGAATATTATTGATAGTTTAGATTTATCTCCTATCAAAAAAGCGATCGCCGAGTTACCATCTCATAACGCGATCGCAGAATATGAACAACAACTACAATTTACAATCAACTATCAATTATCGGCCACAGATCCACGGGAACTATCAGAAGTGCCGGAAATTAGGCTGTGGTTTGTGCGTTTAGATGGCATGTATCCTTGGTTGCCTTTTCTTTTAGATTGGAAATCAGGAGAATTATCACGTTATAGTGCTATGCTAGTTCCCCATCAATTTAGTCGCAGTGAAGGTCTTATCTATAATCCTGAAGCTTTAGAAATTTTTGTGATGCAAAAAATATTTATTCTCTCTGATTGGTTAAGGGAAAGAGAGATTCCTAGTAGTTTTCGTTTAAAGTCTTTTGCTAAGTTATTTGGCTATGAAATTGATGATACCTTTTTTAATTCTTTAAATTAGGGTAAAAGGTCAATGGTTAATGATCAATGATCAATGGAATTATTGCATACGATCGATCGTTCGATATTGAATTGCTTCTGCTAAATGAGAGGTATCTAAGTTATGGTCTCCTGCAAGATCTGCGATCGTGCGAGATACTTTGAGAATGCGATCCATTGCTCTGGCTGATAAACCTAATTTGCGAATGGCGTTTTCTAATAAATTTTGACTGCCTTGATCAAGTTGACAGAATTCTCGTAGATGATGCGATCGCATTTCGGAATTACAACTAACTTGATGATCTTGGGCAAATCTTTCACGAGCGCGATCGCGTGCAGCAATCACTCTTTCCCTAACGAGCTGGGAATTTTCTCCTGTCTTTTTGCCTGTCATTTCCTCAGCTTTGAGACGACTCACCACAACCTGTAAATCAATACGATCCATTAAAGGGCCTGAAAGCTTAGCCCATTATCCGATACTAAAAAAGATATATAAATAACAACAACAACAAAAACAAATTCTTAGTACATTATTGTTGTATAATATTTTATACGACTTTTTTCTACAAAAGTAATAAAGTTAATGAAAGTCCAAAAAATAAGACTTCCTACTACAGATGAAGAAACGTGGATTTTAATAGGCGATGACTTTTTGCCTGTTAAACCAGTTAATTCTTATTTGCGACATCTTGAAGCTTTAGAGAGATCTCCTAATACTATTTCAAGTTATGCCCACCACTTAAAACTGTTTTGGAAATTTACTGCTTTCAAGCATCTTAACTGGAAGGATATTGGAGAGCCAGAATTAGCTGACTTTATTTTGTGGTTGAGAAGTCCAGATCCGAGAGTAGTTTCTATTGAACCTCAAGAAGCGAAAAGAACTGAGCGAACGATTAATACGATATTATCTGCTGTATTTAATTTTTATCAGTTCCATCAAAGACAAAGGACAACTAAGGATTTTGAACTTTACCAACAGACTAAAATTCTTAATCCTAAATACAAACCATTGCTTTATGAGATGGTCAAAAATAAGACTACTCAAGTCAAGCTATTAAAACTTAAAGAGCCTAAAGTTTTTCCTGGAACATTAACTAGCGAAGAAGTTCAGACTTTAGTAGACAACTGCAATAATCTTAGAAATAAATTTTTAGTTAAGTTGCTTTTTGAAACGGGAATAAGGATCGGTGAGGCCATAGGCTTACGTCACAGTGATATTGATTCTGTAGGGGGAAAGAATGAAATTGCGGTTGTATTTAGAGATGACAACGTTAATAACGCCAAAGGAAAATCCAAGTCTCAAAGAATTTTGACTGCTTCAGGAGACTTGATGCGGCTTTATGGGCGTTACATAGTTGAAGAATATCCAGATGTTGATTCTGACTATGTTTTTGTCAATATCTGGAAAGGAGAAATCGGTTCTCCCATGAAATATTCAACAGCAAGGGGATTGTTTAAAAGTCTCAAGAAGAAGACTGGTATTGATGTCTATGCTCATTTACTAAGACATACACATGCTACAGACTTAATTCGTTCAGGGATGGATATGGCTCATGTTCAGAAGCG
>JBCCYD010000180.1:0-11385 GCA_039190385.1 Cyanobacteria bacterium P01_F01_bin.143
AACGCTTTATCTTGGAATAGCGTAATTACCACAACAATGTTAAATTTACTTCACAAAACTTGGTATAAATCGAGATTTTGTTTGCAGTAATTCATATTTATTCTTGCAACTTTATTTTTAGAAGGCATTCTTTTAAAAGAAGTTGCGGTTTTTATCTTGACGTCCCCATTAAGAGTTAACCTCACCATAAGGTATTAATCAATAATCAACTCAATGTAATATCTTTTTAGAAAATTTTTAGGGCTGTTTCATTCTCAGCAAGATCTCAAGACAAAGACCAGGAACACCAGGAGGATCACGAAGAAAGGGCAAAGCAAATATTGATCTATTTTCTGCTTCAGGATTTGATCTCAATTCAAGGAACATAATTAATCAAGTCCCAAGACGAAGATTTAGAAGAAATAGTTAGCATTTGAATTTGATTAATCAAGCGACAATTTATCCTTCACTAATTAATTATTTTTCCCCAATTCCAGCTTGATATCCTCATTTTTTCAATCCCTTCATTTCCTAGTCAGTACTTACTATCTTTTTGCGATTAACCATAAGCTCTAATGGTCACGAGTTGTCGAAGCTTCTTGACCAACTTGACTTCATTGTTCGTAATTTATCGTTCTTACTTTTATTTGACTTAGGGGTTTTAAGGTATGAGTAACAATAACATTGAAAATGTTCGTAACGTGGCTATTGTGGGCCCTTATTCAGGCGGAAAAACCACATTGTTAGAAAGTATTTTATATTTGACGGGAGCTATTAATCGCAAAGGGAAGATTAAAGATGGCAATACGGTAGGGGATAGTGCCCCCGAAGCTAGAGAGCGCAGCATGAGTGTCGAGACATCAGTTGCGAGTACTCAACACCAGGACATTAAATTCACTTTTTTGGATTGTCCTGGTTCTGTTGAATTAACCCAAGAAACCAATAATATATTAGTGGGCGCAGGAGCGGCGATCATAGTTTGTGAACCTGTCGTTCATCGAGTTTTAACTTTAGCTCCTTTATTTAAATTTTTAGATGATTGGGAAATTCCCCATTTAGTATTTATCAATAAAATGGATCGCGCTGCTGCTGATTATCGATCTATTCTGGATGCTCTCAAAGAGGTTTCTTCTCGTCCGTTAGTTCCTCAACAATATCCAATTTTTCAAAAAGACAGTTGTGTCGGCTATATCGATTTAGTAACAGAGCAGGCTTATCATTATCATTCAGGAAATCCCGCAGATCCAGTGGCTTTTCCTGAAGAATTGGCAGTAGAAGAAAAAGCTGCCCGCAATGAATTATTAGAAACCTTGGCCGATTTTGATGATCATTTACTAGAAGAGCTGATCGAAGAGATTGAGCCGCCTCAAGAAGAAATTCTGCAAGATTTGAAGCAAGAGCTGAGTGCGGATTTGATTGTTCCTGTCTTCTTTGGTATGGCGGAAGAGGGCTATGGTGTCAGGCCTTTATTAAATGCCTTGGTACAAGAGGCTCCTGCTCCTAATATCACCGCAGAAAGAAGGGGACTGAAGGCCCAAGCTGATGGCGATACTTTAGCTCAGATTCTCAAAACCTATTACACTCCCCAGGGTGGCAGATTGTCTTTGGCTAGGGTTTGGCAAGGTACGGTGGTTGATGGCATGACGCTTAATGGTCTACGGGTTAGTGGCCTATATCGTCTGATGGGGTCTCAACAAGAAGCGGTGCAAAAGGCTTTTGTTGGTGAAATTGTCGCCCTGGGCAGAATGGAAGGGGTCAAAACTGGTGATACTTTAACTAATGCTAGTAAGGATAGTAATCCTCTGCCGAAAGCCGGCATTTTACCACCTGTCTATGCTTTGGCGATCGCGCCGGAAAATCGTCGCGATGAGGTGAAATTGAGTGGAGCAATTACCAAATTAATCGAAGAGGATCCTTCTTTATATTGGGAACAACATGGTGATACCCATGAAGTTATTCTCTGGGGACAAGGCGAAATCCATCTGCAAATCTCTTTGGATCGTTTGCGTCGCAAATATAATTTACCGATGACAACTGATTTACCCCAAGTTCCTTATAAAGAAACTATTCGCAAAGCTACTACTTCCCACGGTCGTTATAAGCATCAAAGTGGTGGTCATGGGGCTTTTGGCGATGTTTATCTGGAGATTAAACCTCTATCCCGAGGAGAAGGTCATCAGTTCCACCAAACTATTGTTGGTGGTGTAGTGCCGAAACAATATATTCCTGGGGTTGAGATGGGAGTAAAAGAATATCTGGATCATGGGCCTTTAGGTTTCCCTGTGGTTGATGTGGATGTCACGCTCAAGGATGGCTCTTATCATTCGGTGGATAGTTCGGAGCAAGCCTTTAAACAAGCAGCAAGGATTGCCATGACTGATGGTATGCGTCAATATAAGCCTGTGCTTTTAGAGCCTTTGTTATTGATTAAGGTGTCGGCTCCTTCGGAGTTTACTTCTAAGGTATTGACTTTGGTATCGGGTCGTCGGGGACAGATTCTAGGTTATGAGCGGGTCGAAGGCTGGAAAGGCTGGGATCATGTTGATGCTTATTTGCCCCAGGCAGAAATGCATAACTTTATTATCGAGCTGCGATCGCTGACCTTGGGTGTGGGATTTTTCAAATGGGAATATGATCACCTGCAAGAAGTTCCTGAAAAATTAGCGAGCAATATCTTGGCTACTACTGCTAGTAACGGTAGTAATCATAATGGCAATGGCAAAAGCTAATTTCTAGTTTGAATTGCACGTTATCTTATAGTTACTTGAGATCCCTCGTAGGTCGAGGGATTTTTGATCAGGATTTAAGGATTAACAAGATGAGCAGGATTAGGTTATTTTTGTGATTTGCGGATCAGCATAAATCTCGAAAATCCTGAAAATCCTGAAAATCCTGATCATGGAGCTAGAAAAAAATAACTTACAAAATAATTGGTTGCTGCATGAAAATTCACAACATATTAGGCAACGGATTTCAGGAAGTAATCTATCAAAGATGTCTCAATATTGAACTACAAAAAACAAAATTACAATTCGGTAGAGAAGTAGAACAGAACATCTTTTATGAGGGAACTCAAGTAGGAACAAGACGGGCTGACTTTATTGTAGAAGACAAAGTAATAGTTGAATTAAAAGCGGAAAAGAGTGCTTTCTTCTCGCCATGATAAAATGGCTCCTCAAGAATTTATTTAAAAAATCCATCAGAAATTGTGACAGTCAATACCGATAAACTAAAACCAGACTGGGCAGGAGATGATTTACTATCCCGCTTTGTGAATCTTTTGATTAAGACTAAGCCTTTCTACAGCATCATGAAAAGTCAAGCGAGAAAAGTACTGATTCGCACAGCGGAGAAAAATGGCATACCTTGGCGTAAAAACTTCCAGGAATTAGCCAGTTCTGAAGTCAAAGAATTATACAATGCGATCGCAGATTCTAATTTAGTTTATCCCGATTACTATCAAGTACCTTTCCACGCTTACGATCAAGGAAATCTCTGTTGGCAAGCCGCTTTTGAGGCAGAATCAGCTACTTATTCTATGGCATTAAGAGTCTGGAAAAATGAAGCTGGTTTGACTTGGCAAGTTGCTCAGGATAGATTACGTCATAATTTTTATCAAATAGTCGAGAATTATACTATTAATCCGCTCCAAGATATTCTTGATATTGGTTGCTCTGTCGGTATTTCCACTTTAGCAATGCATCGTTATTTTAGTGCCAAGCAAGATGTTTCGTTAAATACTATTGGGTTAGATTTATCACCTTATATGTTAGCGGTGGCGAAAAAACGAGACGCGCAACAAGAAATTAAGCAGTGGATTCATGGTAAAGCGGAAGATACGAATTTTGCGGATAATTCTTTTGATTTAGTCACGCTACAATTTGTGATTCATGAATTACCTCGCAAGGCAACCCAAGAAATTTTTCAGGAAATGTTTCGGATTCTGCGTCCTGGAGGAGTCATCGCGATCGTTGATAATAATCCAGCTTCTCCCGTTATTCAAAATTTGCCCCCAGTACTTTTTACTCTAATGAAAAGTACCGAACCTTGGAGCGATGATTATTACACTTTTAATATTGAGGAATCATTAGTGAAAAGCGGTTTTAACTATCAAACGACAGTTGCTAGTGATCCTCGTCATCGAGCAATTATCGCGATTAAAAATTGAATAAGGTTAAAGCAAGGTTTTTTTGATTATTAAAATCTCACGCAAAGACGTTTATCCAGAGAACCGATCTGGACAAGCCCATCTGTGGATGATTTGAAGAGATGGTAATACCTGATAATATTATCTTTGGGCATGAACTTGATAAAAGTGATCAAGAATCAACTGCCAGTCTTTAAGTAAACCCTTGCTTCAATTCTCGATCCAGCGGATGATAAGGACTGAAATTGTCCTGCGTACGAACCTCGCGATCGCTCCAAATACCATCATCACTATGTCGAATCAAGACCAAGTATCCTCTGACGCTAACGCAACTCCAGAAGCTGGAAAATCCCCAGAAAAGAAAGAAAAAAAACGTCAACTTCTCGGTATCGAACCCGTAGAAAAGCAGCAAGAATTGACACTACCAGATAAAACCCTAAAATATAATACTAATACAGGCTCTATTCCTCTTAAGGATGAATTTGGGGAAACTGAAGCCGAGATTTTTTTTACTGCCTACACCCTTGCTGAAACGGATACTCTACGACCGCTGATTTTTGTCTTTAACGGTGGCCCTGGTTCTTCTTCTGTATGGCTACACCTAGGTGCTGTAGGGCCTCAACGGGTTGTAATGGAACCCGATGGTTTTCAGCCACCTCCACCCTATCACTTACAAGCTAATGCCTACACCTGGCTTGATCGCGCTGATTTAGTTTTTATTGATCCAGTGGGGACGGGCTTTAGCCGAGCGATCAATAAGGACAAAGATAAAAAGTTTTGGAGTTTTAAAGGTGATCTTCACTCTGTTGGTGAATTTATTCGTTTGTATTTAACGCGTTATCAACGCTGGACATCTCCACTCTATTTAGCTGGAGAAAGCTATGGCACTACCCGCGCAGCTGGCCTGGCAAGTCATTTGGTTGATCTAGGGATTAACTTCAACGGGATTATCCTAATATCTAATGCGATGGATCTGCGACCAGTCTTTTTCGGGCGTGGAGATGATTTACCCTTCTCGCTTTTTGTCCCCACTTATACAGCAGCAGCTTGGTATCACCAAAAACTCGCCCCCGAACTCCAACAGCGATCGCTAACGTCTGTTTTAAAGGAAGTCGAAACCTGGTCAGAGCGGGACTTAACCCTAGCTCTCATGCAAGGCGATCGCTTATCAGATAGTGATCGACAAACTATTGCTACTGCTCTCGCTCGCTATATTGGTGTCGATGTGGACTTTGTCCTAGGATCGAATCTACGGATCAATATTTCCCGATTTTGTAAGGAATTACTCCGCACTGAAAAACTTAGTATTGGTCGTTTTGACGCGCGCTATACAGGCATTGAAACCCTTACCGTTACTGAGTACCCCGACTTTGATCCAGCTGCTTACGCGATTGAAGCCCCATTTACAACTACTTTTAATGATTATGTGCGGCGAAACCTCGGCATTGAAACCGATCTCAACTATGCAATCCTCAGTATGGATGTAAATCAAGCTTGGCAATGGGAGAATGGCGAGCTACCCACCACAGCAGCATCATTACGCGAAGCGATCGCCAAAAATCCCTTCATGAAAGTTTTTGTCGCCCAAGGCTATTACGATCTAGCTACGCCCCACTTTGCAACGGACTATACCCTGTCCCATATGAACCTTGACCCCAAACTCCGAGATAATATTCAAGTCAAATGCTACGAAGCCGGTCACATGTTCTATCTCGATGCAAGCTGTTTGGCAGCTTTTAAGGCCGATATTAATAACTTCTTGGCTACAAGCTGGGTACCATCATAAAAAAGAATTGCGCGAGCGCAAAAATCAGTCTATCTAGGATTAGTACCTCTGCTATAATCGTCCTATTCTCAGACTTTATAAGAGAATGGCTGATGGCGTTTTCATCTCTAAATCAATTTTTGCCAACTGCTGCCGAACTACCCTGCTCGGACGATATTCCCGTAGATAATGAAGACCAAAATCTGTTGCCTAATTTACTGCTGCTGCTTTTGACTTATCTATGGTCAGAGCGCAGAGATTGGTACTTTGGGGTAGTAGATATGGCAATCTATCACACCACAGGATTAAACCCCCGCGTTCCCGTCGTCCCCGATGCCTTTTTGAGCTTGGGAGTAGAACGGAGAAAAGGTGGCAAGTCGCGACGCAGTTACATAGTCTGGGAAGAAGGAGATATTGTACCAATTTGGGTGTTGGAAATGGTTTCCCATCAACCAGGAGATGAATACACTAAAAAGATGGCTCTTTATGCCAAGCTGGGGGTGTTGTATTATGTGATTTACAATCCAGAATTTTGGCAGCGCGATCGCCATCAGCCCTTGGAAATATACAAGCTAGAGGGTGGGGTGTATCAACTGCAAATCGGCGAACCACTATAGATGAGTAAGTTAGGTTTGGGCATCGGTCGCACAAAAGCGCAGATAGGAGGGATAACTCAAGAAATTCTGACCTGGTACGATGAACATGGCGATCGCTATCTCAGTGGAGAAGAACAGGAACGAAAACGAGCAGAGCGACTAGAAGCATATTTGCGATCGCAAGGCATAGATCCAGAGCAACTGCCTGAATAATTCATCATTCACATCATAGGCTGGGATAGCATTGTCCCCAAAGAAAGTTTCTAAAGGATTTTGATGCGATTGCCCTGGGACGATGAGAGAATTCTTTCTCAATAAACGCGATCGCATAAACCAAAGAAAGACACGCGTGATCGCGAATAGATGCTACCTGCAGCACAAAGCACCAATCTTTGGATATTCACAAGTATTGGAAAGTTCGCGTAAAAAGATATATTACAACATTGTTGTCTTCTACCATATAGTGTCAAGAAGCTTACTCTGACGTAGATTATTATCAGCTGTGATTAATTGAGCGTTTTGAATTATAGAAGTTGCAGCAATTATACGATCAGCAGGATCATTATTAATTTCAGAGCCGAAACTAGTTGCTAAATCAGCAATTTCTGGAGAGATAGAAACTACAGAAATATTTCGCGATTCGAGAAATAAGTTGACTAAGTTAGCTGGAGTTGTCGCAACCTTAATCCGTGAACGTCTTATTAACATTGATATTTCCCAAATGGAAATATCTGAGATTATTAATGAGTTGTTTTCGTCTGCTTTTGCGATCGCGGTCTGAGCTTTCTTGGTTAATTTAGATTTTTCGAGAGCATCCCAAATAATTGCACAAGTGTCTAAAAGTATCACAAATTTGCATCCCATTGACAATCAAGAGGACTGATAACATCCTGGATTTCAGCAGTAGCAGCTAATTCATTTAGTTGCTTTTTCGCCATAGTTTTTCGTTCTGTTGGAGCGGTAATAGTCGCCAGAACCCTTCCGTTGGAGGTAACTGTTATCTGTTCGCCATGGTTTGCTTTTTCCAGATATTTCAAGAGGTTAGCTCTTAGATCACTAATGTTTACCGTCAGCATGAATACTAATTTGATTTTGTATAAATATATTGTACAAAACTTTTGTACAAAGCATGAATGCGATCGCCAAAACTAAAGAATTACACGCGCGATCACGCAGTGCCTCGCCTCTGGCGAGATCGCGAATAGATCTGCTATGTCGGAAGTAAAGTGTCAATCTTTAGCTATTCGCAAGTATTGAACAGTTTGTGTAAAAATTACAATTAATTCTGTCAACTTGAGATGAAACTATGCGTACTATCCAAACCAAGGTTCAAATAAATGGCGATCGCATTCTCAGCATTCCCTTACCCAAAGATATGGCGGAAGGAACCTATCAAGTTGTTCTAGTTATGAATCCTCAACCAGATCCCGATGATACCCCTGACGAAATAGTGATAGAAGGTATTAGGCAAGGACTAAAAGAAGCTATTAGTGGGCAAACTATTCCCCTCACGCAAATGTGGGAAGGTATTGACGTTGACTAACCAAAATTCCAGAGAAATTCTTATTACATCCAGATTCAAAAAGGATCTTGCTCAACTTGCTAAGCGTTATCGCTCAATTCGCAAAGATCTCAATCCTCTCATTGAGCAACTACAAAAAGGAGAATTGATTGGCATGTTTTTGGGTTATCTGAATGAATTTCCTGACCATTGGACACAAGGAGTTGATCTAGAAGACTTAAAAGAAAATTTAGCTGATCTCTATAAAATATTTACTAGTGAAGAAATTCCTGGAATAAAAAGAGTTGCAGAGTTTGAACTTGCATGAAAAGACGTGATTTAATCTCACATAAAGATAATTCGCGATCGCGCTGAAGTCGAGGTGCTGTATGAGAGTTTTACTCATTCTTTGCGATCGCAAAAATCAGTCTATCGTACCTAAAAGTTTGATTGATTACAGCTAAAATTTAAGAGCTACTTAATCAGCAAGGAAAAATCGAATGACAATAAATACTTCTGTAGAAGAAAGATTGGCTGTGGTCGAAGCAGCTGTAGCTGAGTTGCAGAAACAAGTTATGATTCCTCAATCGACGAATTGGCTGGAACAAATTACAGGGTCTTTCAAAGATGAACCTGCTTTTGAGGAGGTACTTTCCTACGGAAGAGCAATTCGCCAAGACGATAAGTCTATTCTCGAAGCTAATGACAAACCATGAAATATTTGTTGGATACAGATCATCTGAGTATTATTCAGCGTCGAATAGGTAAGGATTACAGTAACCTTTCGATGCGTATGGCTCGCCACCCGATATCAGATTTCGTTGTATCGACTGTAACTTTTCATGAACAGATACTAGGAATTCATGCTTATATTAATCGTGCTCCAAAGCAAAAAGACGTAGTGAAAGGATATGAGATGATGATGCGGCTAGTTAATGACTTCAAAGTAATACCTCTTGTTTCATTTGATGCAGGCGCAGCTACGGTATTTGAGCGATTAAATTTACAACAGATTCAGCTAGCTAAGATGGATGCACGTATTGCATCAATTGCTCTGTTTCGTGGATTGATTTTGTTGACGCGTAATCATCGTGATTTTATTAAAGTAGCAGGGTTAGTGATCGAAGATTGGACAGTCTAAACTTGTAATAGAAATAGTGTAAATATGAGCTTTTAGTTATTGTAACTGCGATCGCAAAAATTGTTTTATAGTGCTTCAAAATTTGATTGATTACGACGTAGATACGTAAAATAGAAAAAATTTATATAGTTTGTACCCATGAGCCAGCATACAAGGCAAGTAATTTTATACAAGGATGAAGATGGTTATTGGATTGCGGAATGCCCAAGCCTAAAAGGATGCAATAGTCAGGGAAAGACGAAAAAGGAAGCTCTGTCAAATATCAAGGAAGCGATAGTCGGCTATGTGGCGGCTCTAGAGGAGGACGGGATATCAGTACCAGAAGATGATTTTGAAACATTCTTGGTGGTCGTGTGAGTAAATTGCCTAGTATTTCGAGTAAAAAATGTATCAAGGCTTTGAAAAAAATCGGTTTCTATCAAAAGCGCCAAGAAGGAAGCCACATTATCATGCGAAGAGATAAGCCATTTACCCAAGTCGTTGTGCCCAATCACTCAGAAATCGCTAAAGGGACATTAAGAAACATAATTCGAGATATTGAGTTGAGCGTTGAAGAGTTTATAGAACTTCTATAGCTTTAAGTATTGTGTAAATGCGATCGCAGAAACGAAGGAAATATGCGATCGCGCCAGAGTCGAGGCACCGCGCGATCGCGAAAAGATCCACTACATGGGGCACAAATTGCTAGCCTTCGAATGATCGCAAGTATTGAATATCTTAAGTATGATTAGATCAGCAGAAAAAGCTATCAACAACCACAACATGAGCATTAATATCAATTTACCTTCAGATTTAGAAAATGAATTGTCTATCGAAGCATCTCAACTAAAGCTTTCCTTGACGGAATATATTCTACGTATCCTTTCGGTTCGACCTTCTCCTCAAAATTCACCTAAAACAGGAGTAGAATTAGTAGCTTACTGGAAAAGTGTCGGAGTTATCGATTCTCGTTCTGATATTACAGATAGCCAGGAATATGCTCATAAGTTACGCCATGAAGCTGAAACACGTAAACTGTCTTAGATGGTTGTATGTACATAATTGATACTGATATCTTGATTGACATTCAACGTGGTTATAACCCTGCACTAGAATGGTTTGCCTCTCTCCAAGAATTGCCAAGTGTTCCTGGCTTCGTTGTCATGGAATTAATTCAGGGGTCACGGAATCAGCAGGAAGTTCGTAGGGTTTTGCAACTTGTCGCACCATTAACAGTTGTTTGGCCGACTGAGACTGATTGTGCTCGCGCTTTGTCGGAATTCACAGCTTATCGTCTGTCTCATAATGTAGGATTGATCGATACTTTGATTGCCGCTTGTGCTGTTGGACGTAACGCTACACTCTGTACTTTTAATGTAAAGCATTATCGCGTAATTCCTGGACTTAACATAGAGCAACCCTATAATCGTTGAGTGACCAAGAAATGCGATCTCATGAACTAAGATATTACGCGATCGCGCGGTACCTCGACTCTGGCGCGATCGCGAAAAGATCCACTACCTGCGACGCAAAGTACCAATCTTTAGCTGTTAGCAAGTATGAAAAGTTTGTGTAAAAATTACAATTAATTCAGTCAGCTTGAGCAGAACGTATGAATGTAGAACAGCATCTAGATCAAATTGCCGATAAATGTAAGCACTATAACATCAAGGCACTATATCTCATTGGTTCTGTTGCACGAGGAGAGGATACAGCTGACAGTGATCTCGATTTTGTTGTTAGCTTTAATGATCTTAATCAGCCAGGAATAGCAGATCGGTATTTCGATTTTCAGAAATTTCTCGAAGATCTGTTTGCTGTAAAGATTGATCTTATTGAAGAGACTGCTATTCGAAACCCATTTTTCAAGAACTCTATTGATAGAGACAAGAAGTTAATCTATGGATGAGAGAATATTAAAGCTTAATTAGAATATGACAAAAAGAGAAAAGTTATGGAAAAAAGCGCCAGAAAATCCGCAAAATCTTACTTTTGATGAGTTTGAAACTTTATTGAGACAAACTGGTTGGATATTTAGTCGTCAGAGAGGAAGTCATCGTCTATGGTATTCACCTAATGAAAAATCATTACCAATTCAACCTCGCAAAGATGGTAAAGCAAAAATCTATCAAGTTCCTAAGTACAGGACAAAAAATTTAGAGATTGTCTGAAGTCACTTTCATTGTGAGTGGAGGGATTAAGAACAAGCTCTCTAAGATGATCAAATCCCAAGCGAAAAAGACTCTTAGCCCGCCGACCATGTTTTTTGACTACAAT
>JBCCYD010000181.1:0-11320 GCA_039190385.1 Cyanobacteria bacterium P01_F01_bin.143
CTTAGAGTTTATTGAACCACACTGAATGTCTTATTAGGAAATGGCTTTAGCAAATCACAACAGTCGAGTATTTTCTTAAATGATATCTAGATCGTAGTATTTTAAATTATCTATTTAAATGTGGACGTGGGCATAAATAAGATAACTACAAGGTGAGCAGTCAGATTTAAGTTATTCACTGTCTGCCCACCATCGTTCGAGAATCTTACCAAATAAAATCTTTATTTATAGGCATCCATTCCCTCACAAGAACAAACTAAATTGCGATCACCGTAAGCATTATCAATTCGCCCCACCGCTGGCCAGAACTTATAAACTTTCGTCCAAGCAGCAGGATAAGCCGCCTCTTCCCGAGAATAGGGATGATCCCATTCACCACAAATCAAAGATTCAGCAGTGTGAGGAGCATTTTTCAGAGGATTATTCTCAGCATCAATGGTGCCATTCGCGATCGCCTCAGCTTCTTTGTAAATCGCAATCATCGCATCACAAAAACGATCCAACTCCTCTAACGATTCACTCTCCGTCGGCTCAATCATCACCGTGCCAATCACTGGCCAAGAAACCGTCGGCGCATGGAATCCAAAATCCATCAAACGTTTGGCCACATCCTCAACTTCCACCCGAGCGAGCTTCTTAATCGGGCGCAAATCAATGATACATTCATGGGCAACCAAACCAGATTCACCCTTAAACAACACAGGATAATAAGGCTCCAAACGTTTTGCCATATAATTCGCATTCAAGATTGCTACCTTCGTCGCATCGGTTAAACCCTTGGCACCCATCATGGCAATATACATCCAAGAAATGGTCAGAATACTGGCACTACCCCAGGGCGCAGCCGAGATCAAACCAATAGTTTTATCCTGATCAAGATTGAGAGGAGTCGCGGGAAGAAAAGGAACTAAATGAGCAGCAACCCCAATTGGTCCCATTCCTGGTCCACCACCACCGTGAGGAATACAGAAAGTTTTATGTAAATTGAGATGGCAAACATCTGCGCCAAAATCTCCAGGACGACATAATCCAACTTGGGCATTCATATTTGCCCCATCGAGATAAACTTGTCCACCATGTTCATGAACGATCGCGCATATTTCCTTAATCCCAGATTCAAATACCCCATGAGTTGAAGGATAGGTCACCATTAATGCCGCTAAATTAGCCTGATGCTTTTCGGCTAGAGCCTGTAGATTTTCTAGATCGATATCACCATCAACTCCACATTTGACAGCTACAACCTTCATGCCACACATTACCGCACTAGCAGGATTAGTTCCGTGGGCAGATTCAGGAATTAGACAAATATTACGATGGGCTTCTCCGCGATCGCGATGATATTGACGAATTACTTGTAAACCCGCATATTCCCCTTGAGAACCTGCATTCGGTTGCAAGGAAATCCCCGCAAAGCCTGTAATCTCTGCTAGCCAATCTTCTAAACCATCAAATAACTCTTGGTATCCTCTAGTTTGCTCAATAGGCGCAAAGGGGTGAATATTACCAAACTCAGCCCAGGTCACAGGAATCATTTCCGATGTAGAATTGAGCTTCATCGTACAAGAACCCAAAGGAATCATCGAACTATTCAACGATAAATCCTTACTTTCCAACTGATGCAGATAACGCAACAATTCAGTTTCCGAATGATGTTTGTTAAATACAGGATCGGTTAAATAAGCACTAGTCCGTTGTAATGATTCAGGGACAGTGAGCTCACGACAAACAACATCTGAGAAAGAGAAAGGTAATTCATCCTTACCCGCAAAAATCTGCCACAGCTCAATTAAATCCTGTTCACTAGTAGTTTCATCCAGAGAAATCCCCACAGCTTGCTCGTTAAACAAACGGAGATTAATTTTTTGCGTTGCTGCCAATTGCACCAAATCTTGAGCATTATTCGCTTCGACTTTCAAAGTATCAAAGAAACTATCCGTGGCAATCTTATAACCTAGTTTAGTTAACCCTGCTGCCAAGGTTGCCGTTAACTGATGAACTCGCGTCGCAATTTGTTTAATGCCCTCGGAGCCATGATAAACCCCATACATCGAAGCAATTACTGCGAGTAAAACTTGAGCCGTACAAATATTACTAGTCGCCTTTTCCCGACGAATATGCTGCTCTCTCGTTTGTAGAGCAAGCCTTAATGCAGGTTTGCCGTTGACATCCTTAGAAACCCCGACAATGCGCCCAGGAACTTGTCTTTTATATTTATCTTTAGTAGCAAAATAAGCAGCATGGGGACCACCGAAACCTAGGGGCACACCAAAACGCTGGGTACTGCCCACAGCGATATCAGCACCAAATTCTCCTGGAGGAGTTAGTAGAGTAAGAGCGAGAATATCTGCGGCAACAGTAACTAAAGCTTTGGTTTCATGTACTTTAGCTACGAATTCACTGTAATCATGAATTGTCCCTTCTGTGGTGGGATATTGAAGTAGAGCACCAAAAATAGGTGTAGAGAAATCAAATTTACGAAAATCGTCGACGATTAGCTCAATTCCCAAGGGATTCGCCCGAGTTCTGATCACTTCAATGGTTTGAGGATGACAAGCCTTATCGACAAAGAAGGCTTCCGCTTTTTTATTCTTGCAAACCCCATAACTCATGCTCATGGCCTCAGCGGCCGCTGTTCCTTCATCCAATAGAGATGAGTTGGCAATTTCTAACCCTGTTAACTCGATGACCATAGTTTGGAAGTTTAGGAGCGCTTCGAGTCTGCCTTGGGCAATTTCTGCTTGATAGGGAGTGTAAGCAGTATACCAACCAGGGTTTTCCAGGATATTGCGGAGGATTACGGTCGGCGTCAGACAATTGGAATAGCCCATGCCAATGAAGGAACGATATACTTGGTTTTTAGACGCGATCGCTTTTAATTTTGCTAAGGCCGCCGATTCACTCAAAGCAGTTGGTAACTTGAGATCATTTTCAAGACGAATTGTGGCAGGTACTGTTTTATCAATCAGCTCTTCCAAACTACTAATTCCCAAAAACTTGAGCATTTGGGCAATTTCCGCTTCATTGGGGCCAATATGCCGACTAGGAAAAGAATCTGTCACAAATAAGTCTAGAGGCTCCAAATTGGTTACCTTTTCGTTTAGAGAAGTGCGATCGACGTTAAATTCTAAATTAACCATCAGTATGTTGATATTGCTGTTTGCTAAATAATAGTGGCAAGCTAGGAAATTATTTCTGGGACTACCACTCAGGAATTGATCAGGTTGTAACAAACCTTAGCAAATTTCTAAAATATTGTTAATTGATATTAACTTTATTTCGCGAATAGAACAAAATACATAACAAATATGGTTAAACTAATGTAGCTAATTACCGCCATCCAATCTAGCCATTCACTAGGTACCATTACCCATTCCTCAATTTTTCTCTAGATTATACGCGAAATAGTTTTAGGGGCAATGGGTAACTCTTTTCACTTTGAATCATGAATACGAAAGACCAAATACATCCTCGGGGGAAAAAAGATCGTTTAGTAATCGATAAGTTATTAGAGGGAGAACCTAACGACTATAACTTACTCGAATTAGCTCGGATGACCATTCGTTATCGGGATTTTCCTGGAGCGAGAGATATTCAAGCGGATTTGGAAAAAGTTTTACAGAAATGGCAATTGAGCGAGGAGCAGTTATACCAAAAAACTCGTGAGATCTATGCGGTTCATAATCCCTATAGCGATCGCTTTAAGTCGAATCAAAGGCAGGATTGGACTTAATTTGTTACGCTTTTAGTTCTCAACGCGATCGCCAGAAATAAGATTTAGAAAAATGTAATATTTCACTTCTTAATAACCGATACGATCAAAGTATTTGTTAGACATAATGAAGCATCTTAGGATAATGCTTTCATAAAGGCGATTTATTTTGTGTGGAGCAAGTAATGGGTAAACTCAGAAATATACTAATTGGTGCTGGAGTTGCTGCGGTAGGCGCGATCGGCACGAAAAAAGCTGTTGATTATTTTCGCAACCGTGACAAAGAAGAGGTCATTGATGAGGCGGAAGATGATGCAGAAGTTACGGCAGATGATGAGGTAGCCTATGCAACTGTCACCCCAGAATCAGTTCAAGAGTTTCTGGATAAGAGCTTCGGCGATCCTGGACGCTATGTGCCAACTCGTTCTCCTAAAGTCTTTGAATATCAGGATGAACATTATATGGTTATCTGGGCTAGAGATAATAAAAATGAGAAAAACCAAATGTTAGCTTTTAAATATGCTGATGATGGTCGTCATATGGTTGCGAGTGTTGGTTATACCGCAGACGCTACGGATTATAATCTGAAGCTAGATGGTAGTTCTTTTGCGGTGGAAGTTAATGGCGAACAATTAGTTTCAGGACAAGGCAATACTGATGGCACTGAAGAAGTGGATTTTGTTTTAGCTGGATAAGATAGTTTATTAAGAAATATTAGTAGTTTCGCGATCGCGTAGAGTTAGATTCCATGCGATCGCTTAACTTTAGAAAAATACCCTGAAACTTAAGCTTATTATAGTTACTATGGTTACAACCTCCACGATGATTAGTTTTTGTTGAAATTGAATAAAATACCCTGGAGTTAAATTATGGAATTTTTAATCACATCTTTTATCACTCTAATTAGTTTCTTCGGCTTAGCGGGCATTAAGATCGATCGCGAATATCGGCGCGGTGTCATCTTTCGACTTGGTCGCTACCGAACTATCAAAGGCCCAGGACTATACTGGATCATGCCTTTTGTTGAACAAAAAACCTTAGTAGATATCCGCACAAAAACTGTTGATATCATGCCGCAAGAAGCAGTCACAGCCGATAGTGTCACCATTAAAGTCAATGCCGTTTTGTTCTATCGCATTCTCAATCCAGATAAAGCCATCAACAAAGTTGAAGATTATCAAATGGCGGTATATCAAGCTTCGATGACCACTTTACGCAATGTTGTCGGTCAAAATAATCTTGATGATGTCTTACAAAAACGAGACAAAATTAACTTTACAGTCCAAGAAATTGTGGATGAACTAACTGAACCTTGGGGCATTGAGATCGAAAGAGTGGAAATTAAAGATGTCGAAATTCCCTTGGCTATGCAAAGAGCAATGGCAAAAGAAGCTGAAGCTTTACGGGAAAAACGTGCTCGACTAATCAAAGCCTCGGCAGAACAAGAAGCTTCCCTCAAATTGGCAGAAGCCTCACAAAAAATTACCGAGAATCCGATCGCTCTTGAATTACGGCGACTACAAATGTTGACTGAAATTGGTTCAGAAAATAATACTACTACTGTAGTAATGATGCCATCAGATTTAATTACCCTTACTAAACAATGGAGTGAGGCTGCTCAAAAAAAGAACGAAGAATTATAAGAAAACCTATTAGCAATTAGCAATTAGCAATTTACAAAACCCATTCTAAATTTATTCCCCAACGGGTATCTTGTTCTTGGGGCAAATTCTGTAGTTCAAATTCTGTTGATAAGCGAAGATTCGAAGTAACTCCATAGCCAACTGAAACCGAAAAAATTCCTACTTCTTCTTCAGTCCCAGGAGACAAAAAACTTTGGGCAATCGAGATATCAGCTGCACCTGTGCGGGATAATGCCAACATCAATCTTAGTCCTAAATTAATTCCATCGTTATTATAATTGTTGTTTTCAAGATAGCGATAACCTAATGTCGGGGCTAAATTGATATGACTTCCCAGGGGAAATAGAAAATAATGTATGTCTGTACCAAGAGAACTGCGATCGCTGTTGAAATCTGTATAATAATCGGCACTAATTGTTAACCCAGTACGACTGATAAACAAATCCTCTAGGGCAATATTCACCCCAAACCCGTCATCAGAGTCGGGAAAAGAAGAAAAACCCCAACGAAAACGAGTAACAAAACTCGGATCATTACGAATATCATCTAAGACATTGGGAGTTTGTTGTAGCCATTTTTGTAATGTGGGGCTATCCTCGACCACTTCGGGTGAAATATCTAGACATTTCTCAGAATAATTAATGCATTGAACATCATTTGTTTCTTGCGCGATCGCTGAGTACGAAAAGAAAACAGTATAGAGAATCGCAATCGGCGAAAGTAAATAGGTATAATATTTGATGATTTTTCTCATATTAACGTGGACAAAGCATAAACCATTATAGATGTTAAGCTCTTCTTAGTTAGATGAATTGTCCGAAATGATAAATAGCTATGATGCTTTACAAATAAATACTCCTAGAAAGATATTCTTTTCTAGGAGTATTTAACCGATTGCAATTATTGGTAGTTCAATCTTGGTACATTATTCTACCGACTAAGACCACTCCACATTGAAGCCTGATGAGGAGTAACAGATTCGACTGGGGTTACTTGAGAAGTAGACTGTATTAATAAAACACGAGAGGCAGTGTAGCCAACGACAAACATGGAAAATGCTGCTAAGGCAATACCTAGAATTTGATCTGAGGTTGAAGTTTGATTAGCGTTACGAGTTTGCATAGAAATACATGAGGTTTAGAATTCTTACCTCGTTATTATTACATAAATATTTGTATCTAATAATACACTTTCAACAAAACTTTACTCGTAAAGGGAGTTCTGTGAAGTTAGAGTAGGAAATAACTGCTCTGTGAGAGAGAATGGTAGATCGAGATGGTGAGAAGTAATTCCGTGACCAACACCTGAGACAAGACCGATAACAGCAGGTAATAGTAGGGAAGCGAAATTATTCATATGTTAATTAGAAAAAGTCTTATTATATGTTTGGCAGAATCATAGTCTCATTGGGTCAAGGTTAGTTCTGTAACAAAATTAACTTTATGAAAATAAAAATCGGATTTTTTGTAAAATTTTTTACATTTTTTATAAAACAATATTTTTTTCCAGAATTACTTGAAAACATTTCCAACTATTGCTTTTTTATTGTTTTCTAAGTTGATCTGCATTTTCTAAAAATCTCTACCATAAAAAAATGTATTGTAAATACTACAGTTATTGTCATTATTCATAATATGCATAGTATTTTTTTTAAAATTGCATACAATGAGATAACAAGTCACTTTTTGACTAACTCTATGGATTTGCAAACAGGCGATCTAAAAACGAGACGCTTCGCAAAACTGCCAAGAAATCTGCTACGCAAGGCGCGATTTTGCCTTATCCCAACAAATATTTCTTTTTGTAACGACAAATTTTACTTTTTTTGTATAAACCTTGACAATATTCTTTTTTTAGTATCTAACTACACTTTCTGTTCAAAAAATTATGTTAGATTTGGGGAAATCAAGGCCGAGCATAGGTATAAATGCCGAGGCTTGAATTTGTCTAATCAGAAAAAGGAGTGAGTAAATGAACGGAACTAACCAACTCAGCTTGGAGCAACAATTTAGACTACAAGTACTGAGCGAACAGGTTACGAACCTTAGCCAAGAAGAAGCTCAGGAATATCTGTTAGAAATGTTTCGTCAGATGATGGTTAAAGATAACTTATTCAAACATCTTATCAAAAGTGCATAGAGTAATATAGCTCAGCAAATAATGAAGGAGTTGCCCAAGAAGACAGAAAACAACATAGATGACAACACAGTTTCTAAATGCGCGATGAAAGTTTTAGATTGGCAACTCCTAATTAGTTTTTTTTTGTTAGCGGAATAAAAAATAATTATCTTAAAAATTAAAATTCTTTAATTGCATCGAACCGATTATTGTTCTGCATAGAAGAGTTGAGAAATGCAGTAATTGATACAAACTACCAAAGTACTTTAGTGATATTTTTTTTGAGATTATACCGTTTGAACAAATCAGAAGGTATACTTTGATAACTAAGGGGTTGCTCAACAGCAATTTCTACATTTTAGGTGTGAGGAAACGTAAAAAATGAAATCTCAATTAAAAGCTTCTCTGCTGAGTAGTTCAGCAGTTTTTGGTGCTGCTTTGCTTGTTTCGAGTACTCCAGCATTAGCACAGGAACTAGATAGTTCGTCCTACTATGGAGATAGTCTAGAATATGTTGATCCCATATATGGAGACGAGCTAGATAACTCTATGTCTCAGGTCACTAATGTCAATCAACTAAGAGACGTTTCACCTGCAGACTGGGCTTATGAAGCACTTCGTTCCCTAGTAGATCGCTATGGTTGTATTGTTGGTTATCCCGATCAAACCTATAAAGGAAATAAATCCTTATCCCGTTATGAAT
The DNA here is from genome assembly GCA_039190385.1 of Cyanobacteria bacterium P01_F01_bin.143. GTDB lineage: Bacteria > Cyanobacteriota > Cyanobacteriia > Cyanobacteriales > Xenococcaceae > Xenococcus. Next base: position 8,177 of record JBCCYD010000181.1, read on the forward strand.
TTGCTGCGGGTTTGAATAGTTGTCTAAATCAGATTGAACGTTTGATTGCTTCTTCTGAGGCAGTTGCCAGAGAAGACATTGAAACTGTTAATAGGTTGATCCAAGAATTTGAGGCAGAACTTGCAACGATCGCGGGAAGAGTAGACTCATTAGAAGGTCGAGTTGCTTTTCTTGAAGATAATCAATTTTCCACTACTACCAAATTAGTTGGGGAAGTTGCCTTTACTTTAGCTAATGCTTTTGGTGATGATGTTGATTCTCAAGTAGTCTTCACAGATAAAGTAAGGCTCCAACTTGTTAGCAGTTTTACAGGCAAGGATAAATTATTCACTCGTTTAACTGCTGGTAACATTGCCAACTCTTTCCAGAATGAAACTGGCACTAGAGAAGGTCGCTTTGCTTTTGATGGCCCAGGAGGGAATAATATTGTCATTGATCGCTTGCACTATGTCTTTAACATAGGCGACTTAAGAGTTACTACAATGGCTTCTTTGGCTGCCCATCATTTCTATGTTGATACCTTTAACGCAGGATTAGATGTGGGTGGTGGAGCAAATGGGCCTCTCGGTCGATTCGCAGAACGGAATCCTGTCTACAGACATTCAATTGGGCGTGCTTCTACTGGGATCGGTTTTAAGTATAAGCTTGGTTCTAAGTTAGAAGCTAGTGCTGGTTACATTGCTCCTAATGGCAGTAATCCCAATGATGAAAATGGTTTGTTTGATGGCTCTTACTCTGCTTTAGGTCAGTTAGTACTTAAGCCTACTGACAGTATCAAATTTGGTCTTACCTATCTTAGAGGTTATGAAACTAATGGTGGTGCTTCTCTTTGGGGTGGTACAGGTACAAACCTAGCGAGTGGTTCTGCTTTAAATGGTGAAGCAATCAATCATGATACCTTTGCTGGTCAGTTCCAATTTGATCTAGGTTCTAAAGTTAGTTTACGTGGTTGGTTTGGTTATACTGATTCCCAGACTAGTGATACCGATATTGACCAAGATACTTTGACTTACGCTGGTGTCTTAGCTTTTCCTGACTTAATGAAAGAAGGGAATTTAGGTGCAATCATTGTTGGTGCAGAGCCTTATGTCACCAAGATTGATGGTGATGATCCTTCTAGTGATGATGTTCCTCTTCATGTGGAAGCGTTCTACAAATATCAAATCAATAAGAATGTCTCCATTACTCCTGGTTTGATATACATCAACAATCCTAACCAAGATAGTGACAATGATGATATTTTCATTGGTGCTTTGAGAACTACTTTCAAGTTCTAGTTCTTTGATAAATTTTTAGGCTGAATCATCCTGACTAATCAGTTGGGGTGATTTTTTTTACTCAATATTTTCTCAAAGATTTACTTGGGGTCTAAATCGTTACGGCGCATTTTTAGTTGAATATCTTCTAGTAATTTGCGATTAACAGACATCAAATCGGCTACTAAACCAAGAATCCATAGCTGAAAGCCGACTAAAATCAGAATTGCTGCTAGTATCAAGCTGGGAACACGAGGTTTTGCAGGATTATCGCCAAAAATCTCCCAGAATAAGAATAACCAGCGCATACAGAGTATCAACCCCGCAGTGAAAGGCACAGACCCCAACATGACAAAAAATTGCAGGGGGCGGTAGGTCATAAAGATGCGAATTATCGTAATAATAGATCGCTGGATATATGCAGGAATACTTTTTACCAGACGTGATGGTCTTAGGTAGCCGTTGGTGCGAATTGGGACATAGGTAATTGCCATACCTCTTTGACCAGCCTGAATAATGGTTTCTAAGGTGTAGGTATATTCGTTAAAGACATTTAATCTAATGGCAGCTTCGCGACTAATGGCGCGAAATCCACTGGGGGCATCGGGAATATCAGTGTTACTGGCAATTCTGACAACCCAACTGCCTAGTTTTTGGAGGAATTTTTTAATCGGGGAAAAGTCTTTAATCTCTTGGATTGGTCTGGCACCAACAACAATTTCGGCTCTGCCATCGAGAATCGGTTGAATTAGTTTGGGAATATCATCAGCGCAATATTGATTATCGGCATCGGTGTTGACGATAATGTCTGCGCCCGCTTTGAGGGAGGCTTCTAGTCCGGCCATGAAACCTTTGGCTAAACCTTGGTTTTGTTGGAAGTTGACGATGTGATCTACTCCCGAGGCTTGGGCAACTTCTACCGTGCGATCGCGACTCCCATCATTGATAATCAACCATTCTACTTGGGCAACTCCTGGAATCTGGCGAGGTAATTGAGAGAGAGTCAATCCCAAAGTTGCTTCTTCGTTGTAACAAGGGATTTGAATAATTAATTTTTTAACCGTCGCCATACTGTTCTTTTTTGCCCAAAGTTTATTAGAGGAATTTTATCATCTAAGTATTAACATTCAACCGATGAAGGTTTTTTGTTATGATCCGATTTTTAACTCTTAATAGCCTCAAAGGATACAATGAGTAGAATCATAGAATGGCAAATGGGAAAATATCGGGATGAAGGTTCAGCTACAGATTGATGATAATTTACTAAAAGAAGCTTTAGCATTAGGGGAGCATCATAACCAACAAGTTTTGGTAGAGGAAGCCTTAAACGAATATATTCAGCGTCGCAAACAAATCAAAATATTGGATCTTTTTGGAACTATTGAGTATGACGAAAGTTACGATTACAAAAAACAGCGTCAAGGATCATGAAAGTTGTTGTTGATACCTCAGTATGGTCTTTGGCATTAAGACGACGCAAGAATATCCATCAAAATAATCAAGTAATTTTATTACAAGATTTAATCAGAAAAGGTTCAGTGATTTTATTAGGTGTAGTGCGACAAGAAATTCTCTCTGGGATTCGCCATCAAAATCAGTATGAAAATTTAAAACAGACTTTGCGAACATTCCCTGATTTAAGATTACAAATAGAAGATTATGAACTAGCTTCGGAGTTTTACAATACTTGTCGAGGCCACGGAATTCAAGGCTCAAGTACGGATTTTCTGATCTGTGCTGTTGCTGTTGGGGTTTGAGTAGCAACTGTACAGAAACTTACGCTAAGGCTGTATCACTTGCTGTGTATGAATTTCAGCCCTCAAAAATCTTCAAACAATACAAAAATGCTTACCAATAATCTAAATCGGCTAGTTCATCTCTAGCGTCA
>JBCCYD010000182.1:0-11316 GCA_039190385.1 Cyanobacteria bacterium P01_F01_bin.143
CCCAAACCCCCCAATAGAAGTTATGGATTCCAATGAATATCTACGAAGCAGAAGTATTTATTTGAAAGATTAACGAATGCAAAGCGATCGCATTCTTTAAAATAATGACTGAAAAAGTTTTTATTGTCTAAGCGCGAAAGACATTTGAGCAGCATCAACTACTCGACCCATAACAGTTATCGGAGCATTTGCAGGAGTAGAAAAAATATCATTATCATCGAGTAACTTTTGTAATTCATCAGATAATCTTCCCTTACCAAAAGGAACATAAATTACCAAAGTAAAATTCACCGAAGATTTGTTATGAAGCGCAATTATCTTCTTGACAATTCTCTCTCTTTCTGGTTCAAGATAATCTTTGGTTACAAAATCTAAAACCAAAACCTCAAAATCCCGATTGCGATTTAATTCATCAAAATTGCCATAAAAATTTACTGATTTGAACTTGCGATCGCGAATTATTCCACACAAATATGGTTCGTTATATTCTCCATCCAAAAAGTAATTAACTTTGGTGATATCAATTATTCTCTCTTTCTCAAAACTTCTTCTGATAATTTCAATTTCTTCTCCTACTTTCCTTTTAATACTCTTCTCAACTTCTCTTTCCACAATCTCTTCTGCTGTCTTTTTTGCTTCTATAAGAGTTTTACCGAAAATAATTCCAGCAACCGTACCTAATACACCTACAACAATAGAGGCTCCCAGAACCAGCTTATAAAAAGAACTAACATACAGATTGAAGCTATCACCTAGTTGAGTATTGGTTTTATAAAAAAAATCTATTTGATCTTTTAGTAATTCCAGATCCACTGATGAAACAGAAGACAAAGGCGAAATATCAGATATTGCTTGTTGAGATGCTTGAGCTATTATTTGCTCTAAATGTGTCAAAAAATCTATTATCACCATAGTAATTATTTAACATAGATTAATCTATGATTTTAATTGAAAATTTAAATTTATCTTCATCACATATCCATAAATGAGTAAACAATGGCTAATTATTCGCCTTAAAGCGTTTCCCATATCCTTTCATGTAAATCGTCGAGTTCCAAGTATATTGATGATTCTGATGCTGATAACTATTGTTGCAATGGTAATCAGTGTTGGCTATGGAGAATACCAAATTCCTCCAATAGAAGTCGTTAGAACTCTATTGGGCTTAGAACCATCTCAAGCCAATTATATTTTTATCGTTAACACATTACGATTACCAAGAACTATTGTGGCCTTTTTAGTTGGGGTAGGTCTCGCGATCGCGGGGACAATTACTCAAGGTATCACTCGCAATCCTCTAGCTGCACCAAGTATTATTGGGGTCAATGCCGGAGCAGCTTTAGCTGCGGTTACTTTAATAATTTTATTCCCAAATGCCCCTGTATCGATACTTCCCTTTGCAGCATTTGGCGGTGCCTTAACAGTATCACTATTAATTTATGTTTTGGCTTGGCAAGGCAATAGTTCTCCCACAAGACTTATTTTAGTGGGCATCGGATTTAGCCTAATCGCTAGTGCCTTCACGGAAATAATGATTACCTTTGGTGAGATCAGTTCTGTTTCTCAAGCCCTAGTATGGTTAGCCGGCAGTGTTTATGGACGTAGTTGGCCCCAAGTATTTGCTTTAATTCCCTGGATTGTTGTATTTAGCCTGATTGCCCTGCTACTTACGAGAGAACTAAATACTTTGAATCTGGGAGACGAAATTGCTTGCAGTTTAGGAAGTCAAGTTGAATTGCAACGAGGTTTGTTACTTTTAACCAGTGTCGCTTTAGCTGGTGCTTCGGTGGCAACAGCAGGTGCAGTAGGCTTTGTGGGCTTGATGGCTCCCCATTTAGGAAGACAACTAGTAGGAGCTTCTCATGAAGGATTATTACCTGTAGCAGCGATAATGGGGGGAATGTTGGTCGTAATTGCCGATTTATTAGGCAGAATATTATTTGCCCCTCTAGAGCTTCCGTGCGGCATTGTCACCGCAGCTATTGGTGCGCCATATTTTGTATATCTGTTAATTTATAATCGCCCAAAATGAATCAGAACTCCCATTCGGTCAATCGTTTAGAAGCCAAACAGCTTACTCTATCCTATGATGATGTACCAATAATTCGGAAGTTAGATTTAGCGATTCCCATCGGAAAAATCACTGTGTTAGTAGGTGCTAATGGTTGTGGTAAATCTACGATATTAAGAGGATTTTCCAGGTTATTAAAACCCAAATCAGGGATGGTTTATCTAGATGGCAAGGCAATTTCGCAACTTAAAGCAAAAGCGATCGCCAAAAAGCTCGGAATGCTTCCCCAAAGTCCGATCGCACCAGAAGGACTAACTGTCAGAGATCTAGTCGCTATGGGTCGTTATCCCTATCAAAGCTGGTTACAACAATGGTCAGCGGAAGATGAAGCAAAGACGGCAGAAGCGCTAGAAATTACCATGATGAAAGAATTAGCAGCAAGGCCCTTAGATAGTCTTTCCGGTGGACAAAGACAAAGAGCTTGGATTGCCATGATATTAGCTCAAGATACGGATATTCTATTATTAGATGAACCAACAACCTTTTTGGATTTATCCCATCAGATAGAATTGCTAGATTTATTAGCTGAGCTTCAAGAAACTAAAGGAAAAACCATCGTCATGGTTTTGCATGATCTTAATCTTGCTTGTCGCTATGCTGATTATTTGGTCGCCATACAGCAAGGGAAAGTTTATGGGACAGGAACTCCAGATCAGGTAATGACAGAATCAATGGTGAAAGATGTATTTAACTTAGAATGTCGTATCATAGCTGATCCTTTAACCGAAACTCCGATGTGTATTCCTCTAGGGCGCAGGATAAAAGCAAAATAAAAAATATTTTAAAAAGTGCGATCGCAAGAATTTTCTATTCGACATTTCCTTTTTTAATGGGAAAATTTATTAATAAATTTTGAATAATTTTATTTAATATGCAGTTTTATACAAATACAGAATATGAGCGAAAATATCAGGAAAGCTTGTCCTATGAGCAAATAGAATCAAATATTCGTGGATTCGATGAAGTTCTTGCATTTAAATGCCACATGAGTGAAGAAAAACAGCTTTATGTTAAACTGACATCGGGTATTGAATTAATGATTTTTGATGAAAATATACTAGTCGATCAAAACCTATTAGTGGATCATTATGATTATTGTGGTATTACCTCTAAATTTTTTTTAAATGGATACCATAGTGTCATTTGTCCTGGGATAAAAGGCGTTGCAGAAAAATATGTCGAGCAAGGTGGTCAGAGCTATTTGTTTTATTTACCTGATATTGAAGAGATCGAACAATATTGGGGAGGCGATCGCTTAAAAGGTATTAAAATAAGCATAGAATTAGATATCATCAGAAAATTTATTACTGATCTAGATACAGTACCAAAACAAGTACAAAGGTTAATTGAAGACAAAAAACCTCAAAAATTTCATACTGCTTTAGGTGGTCTCACCTCCCAGATGCAGCAAGTCATTAAGCAAATTTGGCATCATCCCTATCAAGGTGGGATATCTAGAATATATCTAGAAGGGAAAGTTTTAGAATTGATAGCCATGCAACTTGCTCAAATGGCAGACTTAGAAAAAGGGATTATTAATTCCAGTTTAAAACCTCAAAGCATTGAGCGGATTTATCAGGCAAGAGATATCTTAGCTGCAAGGTTAGAAAATCCTCCTTCTAATGCAGAATTAGCCAAGCAAATTGGAGTGAGTCCTCGAACATTACAGCGTGGTTTTAGAGAATTATTTGGAACAACAGTTGTTGGCTACTTAACTCAAAAACGGTTAACAAAAGCAGAATTATTATTACGAGAAAAACAGCTTTCGGTCGCTGAAGTATCTAACATGGTAGGATATTCTCATTTCGGATATTTTGCTAAAGTTTTTAAGAAAAGATTTGGTATTACACCCAGTGAGTGTTTTTCAGGAAAAACACGAAAAATAAATTGAGCCAAATAAGCTTAGTTTATACAGTAATCTTAGATAGATACTTTTGAATCGATACTTTTTTGTAAGATTTTTGCCGTTTCGTGACTATATGGCTGTTTTGCGATAGACAAATTCTGGTCAACTTTTATACACTACTGCTCATTCAATTATTAAAAATAATTCTGAAGAAGAGAGCTATCAGCTATTTGAGGAGTGTGAATGAAATTATTATCAGTACGTCTCTGGACAATAATCAGTGCTTTCAGTGTCGTGGGAAGCATTTTGGTCAATCCTGTTGATGCAGAAGAAATTAGGCAACGATCGCAGGCGGAGGAGCTGACAAAAGCTTTAGCTAGTTATAGCAGAGGCTCTGCTGCTGAGTTAATCGCACAAAGTAATCTTACTTCTATTATAGGCATTGAGTTTAAACAAACTGCTGAAGGATTAGAAGTGATCTTAAAAACCGCAGCAGGAGGGGAAAGATTAGTCCCATTGATTATTGCCGAAGATAAAGATCTAGTAGTCGAGATCCTCGATGCTACTTTAGGGTTAGCACTTAGAAATGGTGTAATTGAATTCAATCCCGCACCAGGAATTGAACAAGTTACCTTGAGGAGAGTAGATGAAAGTAGTGTCCGCCTAACTATTACAGGGAAAAGCCAAAGCCCTAGCGCTGAAGTCTTACCCTCTGAGCAAAATCTAGTCTTAAAAGTCACTCCAGATCAAACCACTGCTCAACAATTCGAACCAATACAGGAAATTAATATCGTCGTCACCCAAGTGGGAACAAGAGTTGAAACTGATCCGAGGGAGGTTCCCCAATCAATTCAGATAATTCCCCAGAATATTATCGAGAATCGCCAGAATAATGATATAGCTGAAGCTTTAGAAGTTATTCCTGGTGTTGTTACTGCATTCGATAGTTTTCTCTTCAATGATGTTAATATTCGCGGTTTTGCAGCTGGTTATCGTCGTAATGGGCTCAACATTCCTTTTTTTGCAGATCCAGTAAATACAGCAAATGTCGAGCGGATTGAAGTTCTTAAAGGACCAGCTTCGGTGTTATATGGGCGAGCAACATTTGGTGGAACAGTTAATGTTGTAACCAAAAAACCTACTGACGAGCCTTTCTATAAAGTTAATGCAGCTATTGGCAATTATGCTACCTATCGTGGAGCCATAGATCTATCAGGCCCACTGAATGAAAGTGGCAATGTTAAATATCGCTTAACCCTAGCCGGGGAGTCAGAAAATAGCTTCATCGATGATGTTGATCGCGATCGCTTTCAAATATCTCCAGTGATATTGTGGGAAATTGGCGATAGTACTGATATTACTTTTGAACTTGACTATAGTAATGTCACTGCCGAAAATAATTTTGGGCTACCAGCGAGAGGAACAGTTTTAGATAATATTAATGGTGATCTTGATCGCGATCGCAATATTGGAGATCCAGAATTCGAAACAAGAGAGATCGATACACTCTTTGTTGGTTACGATTTAGAGCATCGGTTTAATGATAATTGGCAACTACGCAATGCTTTTCAATTTGTCCATAGAGCATCACCAGACCAATCTCTTTTTGAGATTGAATTACTAGAAGATGAGCGCACTCTAGTTAGGAATTTTAATGAGACTAACAAATTTGATTTTGATAGTTTTCTTCTTGATACCTCTGTGGTGGGTAGATTTAATACCGGTAGTATCAAACATGAATTATTAGCAGGTATTGAATTGTTCCGCCAAGATACCGATGGGGACATCGATTTTGGAGATGCTAGTTCCATAGATTTATTTGCTCCCGAGCTTGACAATACTATATTAGGAGATGTCACATTTTCCTTTATCTTTAAATCAAGAGATGAAACTCTAGGACTCTATCTCCAAGACAAAATTGAATTGTTCGACAGCTTAATTTTACTTGCAGGGATACGATTTGATGTTACAAGTAGCAAATTTGAGGATTTAGACTTTGGCTCGGTTGATTTTCAACAAGAGGAGGAATTTAGCCCGCGCTTTGGTATCGTCTATAAAGTTATTCCCGAAGCCTCTCTCTACGCTAGTTACAGTCGTTCCTTTATCCCTAATTTCTTTACCTTTAGTCGTGAACAAGAAATCTTCTCACCTCAAAAAGGAAATCAATTTGAAATTGGAGCAAAAGCCGATATTAATAATAAATTGTCAGTAAATCTGGCATATTTTAACCTTAATATTGACAATGTCCCGACAACAGATCCAGAAGATATAAACTTTCAAATTATTACAGGAGAACAGAAGAGTGAAGGGGTCGAATTATTTGTCTCGGGAGAAATCTTACCGGGATGGAATGTGATTGGCGGATATACCTATAATGATGCCAAAATTACTGAAGATACTGATTTTGAGGGAAATCGCATTTTCAATGTTCCAGAAAACGCGGTGAGTTTTTTGACTAACTATGAAATTCAAAAGGGGTCCTTGCAAGGATTAGGTTTCGGTGTGGGTATTTATTTTGTAGGAGAGAGACAAGGAGATTTAGCAAATACTTTTGAAATTCCCAGCTATACTCGTACCGATGCTTCAATTTTCTATAATCGCGATCGCTTCCGTACTGCGCTAAACTTCCGTAATTTGTTTGATATTGATTACTTTGAAAATTCTGAAAGCGATTTGCGAGTTAGATACGGCGCACCTTTTACTGTTGTTGGCTCCATATCTTATGAGTTTTAAACATTGAACAATAAACATTGAACATTAAACATTGAACATTGAACATTAAGCATTAAACATTGAACATTAAACATTGAATGAGATGTCGTCTAAAACCAAAACAATTGAATCCCGTTCTCGTAGCACTACTTGTCACAGTGCTGATTGTAGCCTGTCAAAACAATGTTGTTCGTCAGCCAAATAATTCACAATTAGCTGATTGTTGGATAGTTAAACATAATTTGGGTGAAGTTTGTGTTCCTCGAACACCAAAACGTTTAGTTAGTTTAGACAATATAACATTGGCTGATGCATCAGCTTTGGGCGTTCCTTCTGTTGGGGTTAGTTTAGATGATCTGCTTCCAGAATATTTAGTAGCAAAGAATCCCGATTTGGAGTTAGTCGGTAGAAGTGAACAGCCCAATTTAGAAAAAATATTTCAGCTTAATCCCGATTTGATTATGGGGATTGAATTTTACGTTGAACCAATTTTTTCGCAACTATCCCAAATTGCTCCCACTGCTGTCGGTCAATGGACTGGCTATCCTGACTGGCGCGAATATTTTGATTTCGTAGCCCATGTTCTGGGAAAAGAGAAAGAAGCTCAGGTAGTTTGGGCTAGTTACAATCAAAGAATTAATCAGCTTAAAATAGAAATAGGAGATCACTTACAAGATATGGAGATATCCCTTGCCTATTTGTATGGGAATGGGATTACAATTGACGCAGGAAATTCCTTCGCTGGTAGCATTCTAGAAGATCTTGGGATTCGTCAAGCCAAAATTCAAGTTGCAGTAAGTGGTGGAGTTATTCCTCTTTCAGAAGAACGTCTCGACTATCTTGACACTGATATCTTATTTCTTAGTGTTTATCGTGATGAAGAGTCCGAAAATGGATTAACTAATTTACAAAAAAAACCTCTGTGGAATCAATTGCAAGTAGTACAGAATCAGCAAGTATATGTAGTCGATCCTAGTATTTGGCGTGGTGGTCATCCTCTAGCTGCTAATCTTTTGCTAGATGAACTAGAAGAATATCTGCTTAAATAATCCTTATCTTCATTTTTTTCTGGTTAATCTGTCCTATTAAAATTCAATAAAAGTATTAAACATATTTATAATGACTGATAAACTGATTGGACTTAGAGACATACCTGAAGCTCAACAAAATAATATTTACGATTACATACTTTCAGTCTCTCTTCGCGAACCAAAAATACTTGCTCAGCTGAGACAAGAAACAGCAGAACTTGAAGATGGAGATATGCAAATATCCCCTGATCAAGGACAGTTTATGGCTTTGTTAGTTAAACTTATCAATGCCAGAAAAACTCTAGAAATCGGTACTTTTACTGGCTATAGTTCCCTTTGTATTGCTCTGGCTCTACCCGATGACAGTGTGACAATCACTTGTGATATCGATGAGGAATATACTGCGATCGCGCAGCGCTATTGGCAAGCCGCTGGGATAGAAGAAAAAATTCAGCTCAATCTTGCTCCTGCTTTGGACACGCTTGAGCGCTTGCTAGAAGAAGGACAAGCAAACAGTTTTGATTTCGCTTTTATTGATGCGGACAAAGAAAATTACAATGCCTACTATGAAAAATCACTCCAGCTAGTTCGCCCTGGTGGACTAATTGCCATTGACAATACTCTCTGGAGTGGCAAGGTAATTGATTTTGCAGACCCAGACGAAAATACAGCGGCAATACAAGCCCTCAATCAAAAAATTTATAGCGATCGCAGAGTTGATTTAAGCTTATTAACCATAGCTGATGGACTAACTTTAGTTCTTAAAAGAGCAAAATAAGTTCATTTCTCTTACTCTTTGCTATTCTTCTGCTCTGCGTAATACAGGAAAGAAATAGCCTCCCAAAGAAAATGCTAAACCACAAACAGAAAATAAGGCGATCGCGACTGCCATTCCTGAACCAGAATCATAACCAAAAACATTTCCAAATAGTCCGGCTAAACTACCATCAATTTTCATTGCCGGTTCAAAATAATTATCAACCAAAATTCCCGCGATCGCGGCTCCTAAAGGTGTAGCAATACCAGCAATCAAATCTCGTGCTGCGAAAACTCGTCCTTGAATATCTGGTTTGACCCGAGACATCCAGATAGCTTGATTAGCACTATCGGGAAAGGGAGAACAGAATCCACTCATAATTGCCGCAGCTAGTTTAACAAAAATATTTTGTGTCACTGATAGCAAAATCAAACCTGCCTTCCAAACAGCATTTCCCAATAAAAGTCCGTGAATGCGGCGTTTAGGGATGTTCCAAATACTCATCGTTGCCGCACCCAATATCCCACCAATCCCAAAGGTAGTTAAAAGTCTGCCCCACACAGTCGGATCGTTATTACTACGAGCTAAAACCATTGCAGGTAAGATAGCAAAATTAAAGCTATCGATTAATTCATTAATTAGTAAAAATGCCAAAATTGCTAACAAACTATGATGTTTAAATAAATAGCGGAAGCCAAAAGTTACTTCTTGTCTGATATTACAGAGTTTCTTTTGCCCAACTTCACTAGATCTAGGTTGGGGAATCTGGACAGGACTCAAAGTCGCGATCGCGATGATAAAAGTCGCAATATCAATAAACAAAATACCTCTTAAACCAATCCAAGGATATAAGCTACCAGCCAAAGCAGGAGCAAAAACATAAGACGCAGAGATCTGAATCGAATCTAAGGCAGTGGCTCTAGTGTAATGCTGTGGTTGAACAATCAGAGATAAAGAAGCCGAATAAGCTAATCCCTGAATAAAGCCAAACAGACTATTAACTGCCGCGCTAAAGTATAAATGCCAAATTTCGAGATTATTGTTTAAAAAAAGCAAAAGCAAAATAATGGTAGAAATTCCTGCCACCAGATCGCCGATAATCATTAATAATTTACGACTATAGCGATCAACTAAAATTCCTGAAAATAACGAAGCAATAACTCTAGGAGTATAAATAAAAAAAAGGATTAAAGATAAAGGAGTAGCTCGTCCTGTGACCTCCCAAGCCCAAATAGTAATAGCAAAGTTGGTCATTTCTGAGCCGAGCAAGGATGCAAGTTGACCAAGCCAGACGATTAGAAAAGTACGCAATGGATAGAGTAATGAGTAATGAGTAATGAGTAATGGGTAATGAGTTTTTGATGTATCTGTATTTATTTAGTTGAGAGCAATTGATCTTCTAGTTCTTTGAGGTAAATTTCAGTGCCAATCGTCCCCGGTAAGCCCAAACAAAGATAGGAGGGGATGAAATATACTTTGCCTGCTTTGCTAGCATCGAGGGATTGCGCGATCGCATTTGATTGCCATGCTTGTTTTATCTTGGATAATTGATTTGACTCAAAATTGTTGACTTCTTCTTGCTGATCGAGGCTATGACCCAACATCACAATTAAATCTGCTTCGTTAAACTGGGGTAACATTTCGATAGAAATGGGTACAATTCTATTTAAATTAGAGTTGTCAAACTGCGGAGACGACACTAGTTGGAATCCCAATTCTTCGATTAAAGAACTACAAGCCCCATGATTAAAGTTCCCTAGATTGATTTGCTGTAACTGTGATGAACTGAGCAATAACAGTTTAGGATTCTTGGCTACCAACGGAGCCAAAGTTACGCGGGCTTCTACAATTCGTTGTTCGGTTTCGGCTAATAGTTGATTGGCTTTTTCAGTAAGGTTAACGGCTTTGGCGATCGCTTTTAAATTGTTCTCTGGTTCAGACCAATTAAGTAATATCGTAGGAGCAATTTGCGATAAAGTATCGTACTGTTTAGCATTATCATCGAGACCGATAATTAAATCGGGCTGAATCTTGGCGATCGCTTCAATCGAAGGTTCGTAAGCTATACCTACGTTGGCCAGAGGTTGAGTTATAGTACTGCCAAGATAAGGAATCTGCTCTTGAGGGTTATCATAATCTCCTTGATGAAATGCTACATGGTCGCCGTAAGCTAATGGCTGAACCTCTAAAGCAAGTAAAGGCTCTAAAACATAAGGACCAAGTACCACAATTCTTTGAGGTTGACTGCAAACTTCAGTTTCTCCCGCTTCATGTTCGATAGTACGACATTCAGTTTTATCTGATGTAGATATTTCTGGATTACTGGTTGAACTTCGACAGGATGCGATTGTACCAACCACAAACACAGACAGTACCAAGAACCGAATTGACATAAACATTTTTTCGTATTTTAGAGTTCTCACTTATCTTGAACCTTCTGCCTTCTAAAACTTCACCGAAACCGAACCAATAACGGTAAAAGGATCGCCTATTTCGTTTCTTGCATTTCGGTCGTTGAAAGTTGAGCTAATGTAGTCAACATCAAATAAGTTTTTAAAGTTTAGTGCCAAACGCCAGTTATTTCGATTATAAAAAAGGGCAGCATTAGTCAAAACATAACTGTCTACCGTAAAGCTGTTAGCTAAATCTCCTTGCCGTTCACCAACGAAGACAAAGCCGCCACCAAAGCCCAAACCTTGAAGATTTCCCGATTGAATTTCATAGGTCGTCCATAAACTCGCGCTGTGTTCGGGAGTATTATACTACCAGCGGCTAAATACTGGACTTTTGTGAGAGACTATAAGGTATTGTAAAACCGCAATATTAAACTAAAATAGAGTGTCGAAAATATGATTCAGATTGAGTTCAGCGAAGAAGAGATTAAACAGCTCAATTATGA
>JBCCYD010000183.1:0-11300 GCA_039190385.1 Cyanobacteria bacterium P01_F01_bin.143
AATTAAGTATATTAACCAAGAATAGTCTATGATTAAATTCTTATTTTTAATGAGCTTCTCAAAAATACATCTTGACGTGCGGAATGTGAGTTTATTATTCCTGGAAATACTGCAAGGATATAGAATCCGCATTCTGTAAGAAACTTCTGCACTTTTTACTACACCACCTTAATAATGGGATGTAGATAGAAATAGCCTAAAGAAGTGGTAGTCAGATAGGTACTTGTTGGGTCTATTTTAGAGAATTGATTTTTAGGTATCAGAAAAGGAAATATTTTACGTAAAGTACTTTCATGAAGAGAATCTATTTTTCTTTCTTGCCACAAACGCTGCACAATCTGATAAGTTTGCTCTTCATCCATTTCCAAACGATAAGCTAAGGTTTCTACCGTTAAAGGTCTAAAGTCTAAGGCTTTAAGAATAGAAATAGTTTTTAAATCAGCTTTTGCTTGGGCAACGGAAACCGCCATTTGCAATGTTGTGATAAATGAATCTTGACTGTTTTGACACTTTTTAACTATTTGTTGGGCTGTAGCTAAAAAATCATTGGAATACAGTATTTTGTAAGCAATATCTTCTAGGGAGCTTGTCTGATCAAGGGACAAAGTGACCGAACTATTAAGGCTAAATTTGTCTCGTTCCTTTGCCTGATATTGTCTTTGTAAATTTAAACGTGCTTTTTGATAAAACTCACTGAGTTGAGAATCTTGTTTAACCACAGAATCAACTTTCGCGATCGCGACACTACCATTCCTTGCCAAATCATCAGCAATTCCCTGGATTTCTGGTTTTAATTCCTCTGATAAAGGAGTTTCCAGTTGAGCCAAAGCAATTAAGAATGCTTGGAGTGTAGTTTGCTCGGTAGGTTTCATAGAAGCTTGCCGCCAGTGACAGTAAAAGCAGCCCAATAATAAGGATCTTGATAAGGTTTGTGATTTGTCTTCATTTTATCTGAATCTTGTGGAATGTCTCTAATAAAATCTTGAAGATAGGCGTAAACACTGGGATGACTATCTTTGATTTTTGACCTTAGCGGCTCAAGCCAAATTTTTAGTTCTGGATAAGTCACTGTTCGTAACCATTCTTGTGCTTTTCTAAGAGCCAGAGCAGGTGGCTTGTTCTCTAGATAAAATTGGTAAAAACGAATCATCAGCCAAGCACTAGAAATCTCTTCTACTGTCCATAATGTACTCAAAACAGAAGTTGTTCCAGCTTCTAAAAAACCACTGACTAATCCAACATATTCTGTATCAATGGTTTCTTTGCCTGTAATCGCTGTTTCACAAGCTGCAAGGCTAATGAGTTGATAGCTTTTTAAATTGAGTTGGCTAATTTCCTCGGCAGTAATTTGTTCTTTGCCTGTCAGTGTTAGGGAAGAGTTTTGCGGTTGATGCTGATTGTAAGCGCCATGTCCTGTGAAATGGAAAATATTATGAGGTTCTTTTAGCTTTGTCTTGACTTCTAAATTGGTCGCGGTTGTTGCGTCGAGGGAAGTAGGTTGGTGAAACATCGAATTAATCAGCACGGATTCAATTTCGGCATAATCTAAATCATTCGCAGGATTTTCCACATTTAATAAGGATAGTTGACTATTATTGGTTGGTTTTTGCTGGAGAGTTAAAGCAATTTGCAAGCTGGGAAAATAGTTAATCGTTGATTCTGGTTGGGTAAGAAATGAATCGAAGAGAAGATGCAATGGTAAACGATGTAAATCTTGATGGGGAATCAGAATTAATTGCGTGATGCCCGATAGTTGAGATTGAATAGTGTCAATATCCAGAATAGTTTTCAGTTTGGCTAATCTGGAGGGCATTTCTGTTCGCCAATCATGGTTAGGGCGAGCTGTTTTGGCTACCTTTTTGTCTTTGCCTCGATAATCTTGATATTGCTCGTTCCATTTTGCTAGCCAAGTTTTATATTTTTGTAAGCGTTGGAGTGACTGGGGCAGTTCTGTTTGTTCTGGTTGTTCTATTGGTTGGGACAGAATAATTGGTTCGGCAATATTGGCTTTGAGAATAAATGTGTTGAGGGACTGGGGACTGAGATGCCAATAGACTATTGCGGTTTCTGGAGTTAAAAGCTGTTGTATTTCTTGGTAACTGGGACAAACAGTTTGTTCTTGCCAAGTTTTGAGCAGATTATTCAGACAAATATTTTTGCTCAATTCCGCACTTGTTAGGGCTTCAATGGATTGTCCTTGGTTGATTAAAATATCAATGCTTAATTGTTGGAAATTAATAAATTTTAGTTGGAGTTGTTTTTTTACAGCAAAGGATGAAGTTTGGTTCAAGAGATTTTTTAGGACTTCTAACCCTTTGAGTCTTAATTGGTCTGCGGCTTCTGTATTTCCAAAATCTAGTTGAACTTTGATCAGATCTTGTAAGACTTCTAAATGTTCTTCAGGATAATCTGCTTCGGTCAGGGTTTCTAGGGCAATATTATAATTAGTGACTGCCTTGTGCCAATAATCAAAAGGATGAGACTTCAGACATCCTTCCGTATAATGAATCTTACCAATACGATAATGTAGCTGTCCCCAGCCTAGAGGATGAGTATCTTTTTGAACTGCGCAATCAAGTTCCGCTTCTAAGCTAGCAATTGCACCTTCATAGCCCCGTAGATTTAGCTGGGGATTGGAACGATGGGGATGAGACAATAAGTCTTTTTCTAACTGGGCTATAACTATTTCAGAAACAGGTTGTTGAATAAAGTTAATTAGTTTTTGGGGAATAGGTTGCTGAACTAAATCATAAAGTTCTATGGGCGGAGCTTGGTTGATTTTTTCAATAAGTTCTGTTGAATTGGTATGCTCAAATGTCTTAATTAGTAGTAATGTGGAAACACATAGAGAAGTTTTCAATTGATCTATTGTTTGAGATAAATCCACTTCTTCGAAGCTAAGAATTGTTTTTCTTGCAACTTGGCTGACCTCCGAACAAAATAATTCAACAAATTCTTGTTGAACATAGGGTTTGTGATTTTCTAAGTAATAAACAACAGCACTACGGGAAAGCCAGGCAATATAGTCGTCGGGGCGGAACCTTAGTGCTTGATCATAAGAAACTATTGCTTCTTCATGTTTTTCTGATATATCTAGTACTTTTCCCCGGTTCACCCAAGCTTTGTAGTTATCAGGTTGAATCTTAAGTACTTGGTTGTAAGAAGCTAATGATTCTTCATTCCTTCCTAATCTATCCAGTGCTCGACTTCGCCCCATCCATGCATGCCAATATTTAGGTTTTAGCTTAAGTGATTGATCGCAAGAAAATAATGATTCTTTCAGTCTTCCTAATTTTTGTAATATCACACTTCGCTCTGCCCAACTATAATATTCGTTAGGTTTTAGCTTAAGTGATTGATCAATAGAGGCTAATCCCTCTTCTATTCTTCCTAAACAAGATAGTGCGATACCTCTATTTAGCCATGCATTATAATCATAAGGTTGAAGCATCAGTGCTTGATCAAAAAAAGCTAATGCCTCTTTTTCTCTTCTTAAATTAACTAACATCATAGCTAATTCACATAAACACTTATAATCTTGATATTCAAAACTATATTGTTCTTCTCGAGTTCTAACATAAGTTTGAGGTGGTCTCTCCGTCTTTTGCGAAGGAGTCAAAGATAAAGAATTCTTAATAGTTTCAAAATTTTTTAGCTCTTCCTCCGTTTCCAAAATAGACAAACTTTGTCCCAACTCCCTCGTTACTTGCCGCAATTCACCCTTCGCAATTTTGCTCAATAGTAATAATCTCTGTCCCAACTCCTGATGAGACTCAGGCTGCAATAACCAGCGCTGACCAAATCTCTCTAACCAACTCGCCAACTTCTCTGGCTCCAGATTATTCGCAAACAAAAATCCTTGAATTGCTCCCCAACTGCTTCCGTGCACCACTTCTTCGAGTAGCTCTGCCAACAGATTTTCATATTCCAAATCGCTAAGTTCAGGTTTAGGAGCCGTCGGTTTAGGAACTGCAACTTTTGATGGTTTCTTGCGCCCAAACCAACTTTTTATCCACTGCCAAACTCTGATCAGAAATCGGAACATTGCTTTTTAAATCAAGATTATGATTAACCTTAAATTAGCGTTTTTTCGTTCCTCTTTTCAAGTCTTTGATATCCAGAGCAATTTTTCTTTATTAACTAATCCCAATTTAAAATCAGAATGCGAAACTTGTTTCTGTAAGGGCGAACGGCCGTTCGCCCCTACCAATGCGATCTGTTGTGAACATAATTTAATATAGACAAGACGGCTATCAATTCATCTCGACTGAGAGCAAAATGCTCACGAAGGTGATTTCTCGCGATAAATATCTCCGCAAGCTTTAGCAATGATGCGTTACGCTAGCGCTCTCTTGGTCAGCGTTCCCTTGCGTCTTACGCCGACGCGGGGTCTGACCGCTAACAGCATCCTACTATGGATATGTAATAAAGTTTTCTTTAAATAAATCTATGACTTTAGAAGAAATACAAAAAGCTATTGACCAATTATCAGTAGAAGAGCAACTTACGCTGTTGGAAAACCTAGTTCAAGCATTGAGATCCCAAAAAGAAAAACCCGTTGATCGTCATTCCCTAGTCAATCAACTGTGAGGCTGTCTCAGCAAATCAGGTCAACCGACACCGACAGATATTGATATTGAATTAATTCAAGAAGAGCGACTGGTGGACGTTGGCGTAAATACTACACCTATCCAAAAATCTTGAAACCTTTTCTCTAAAAAACTTTTGACTTTTGACTTTTGACTTCCGCGCAGCGGCACTAGTTTACTACTGCGCTAACTTTTCTCGCCCAAGTTTGAATTGGTTCGGCAAATAGAGAATGATAATCCTGTAACTCTACGTTAGTCATTCCAGATTCACTAGCTTCTTCAAATAATTCTTTAAGCGATCTGATTGCTAGTTGTGCTGCCCCAGGAGAATGAGGAGTAACGGCTAGTAGAGCTTCTAGTTTAGAGCGAACTCTTTTTAACTTTTCTGAAGTAATTTCTGATTCTAAGTCACAAGCTCTCGCACCAGAAACAACTTCTTCCGATAGTTGACTTTGTGGCGGAAGATAGGTGTGAGTTTTGGCATCATAAGCTAAAACTTCTCCAGTTTCAATTTCGTAAATCCAGCCATAAATTTGTAACTTACCCTGATGTATCTTGGCTCTAACCATGGGATAGGTTTTAAGATTCTCAATCTGGATTAAAACATTCTCTGCCACTAAAGTTTCAATCAATTCTTCGCCAGATTGGTGAGGATAATTGTCTAAAACCAAACGCCGAGTTGATTCAGCATGTTTGAGCCAGTCATAAACCAAGGGCATATCTGCTTGCAGTTTATTTAGCTTTAGCAATCCTTTCATTGCTCCACAGTGAGAATGTCCACAAATAATTACTTGATTTATATCTAAAGCGGTAATGGCATATTCTATGGTTCCGCCTTCACCACCATTGGCAGCACCAAAAGGAGGAACAATATTACCCGCATTACGAATGACAAATAATTCCCCCACATCGGTATTAGTAATTAGATTGGGAGCCACCCTAGAGTCAGAGCAAGTAATGAAGAGAACTCGTGGTTTTTGACCATGAGAAAGCTGCTCTAAAAGTTCTTGATGATCATGAACATAGGTTCTTCTAAACTCATCTAACCCACGAATTAGCTTTTTCATATCAGGATAATCTTTGCTAAATTTATTTAAACTTAATATTTCCTATCATACAACGCGATCGCTCCTCAAAGAAAAAATCACGCGATCGCTCTTTCGCTATTAATATCTGGCTAAAAGTACAATATCATTATCAATTTTAGACAGTATTTAGAATGTCCAAAGTAGTTAGCACTCAACTAACAGAAGAGACAGAAGCTAAATTGCAGAGATTAGCTCGTCGCCTAGGCAAAACTCCCAGTGAAACAGGAGCAATGTTAATTGAAGAATCTCTGCGACAAAGTGAGTTTGCCCATATAGAATTCCGTAACTCTTCTATCGGCAGACAAGCTTATATGAAAAACTCTAATTTAGCAGTATGGCAAGTCATAATGCTAGCGGAAGAATATGATCGCGACGTAGAAAAAATTGCGAACCATTTACAGAAAACAATAACTTCGGTACAAGCAGCACTTTACTATGCCGAAGCCTATCCCGAAGAAATTGATTTAGCAATCAAAGATGATTTAGCAACTAACTACACAACAGTCAAGCGACTTTTACCACAAACCGAACTGTTACTAATTCCTGAAGAAATTATGCTAGAAGACATTCAGTGATGCTATCGTTTCTCCTTGATGAACAAATATCACCAGAAATAGCCAAGCAAATTAAGAATAAATATCCAGAAATTACCATACTTTCAATTCACACTTGGCAAAAAGGCAACTATCTTGAGGTCGCTGATGAAATAATTCTCAAAGCTGCTGCCATCGAAAAGCTTACTTTAGTTACTTACGATCAAAAAACCATTCCGCCCATCTTAGTGGAATGGGGACAAGGGAATATCAACCATGCAGGCGTAGTCTTTATTGACTACCGCTCTATTACCCCGAATAATTTTGGTGGATTGATTAAAGGAATCGTTTGGTTATGGAAAACTCAAAATGATGCCAATTGGCAAAATCGGATTGTTTATCTGCGACCTAATTTCCAGTGTCGGTTTTTTAAATATGCCATGTTGCGATCGCGTGATTACAGAAAAGAGCGATCGCAAACAATCCTTGCTCAAATCTAAACTCTTGCCCTGTTTTTTGATAACCTTAATAATCTGACCGAAATCACGAATGAGCTAATGTCATCTTCCCCCCAGAACTTCGATTGGTTACATAGAGGAACCAGCGAAATTTTTCCCAGCCAACCAACATCAGATAATCCTGACGAAAACTTAGAACAAAGAATTCTCCAATGCGATCGCCCGTTGCGCATTAAACTGGGAATCGACCCCACAGGAACCGATATCCATCTCGGCCATAGCATCCCTTTTCGCAAACTACGAGCTTTTCAAGATGCGGGACATACTGCGGTAGTAATTATTGGTGATTTTACAGCTCAAATCGGCGATCCCACAGGAAAATCTGATGTCCGTCGTCAACTAACCGCAGAGCAGGTTAAAGAAAATACTCAAACATATCTTGAACAATTACGCCCCATTCTCGATTTTGAAACCCCAGGACGTTTAGAAATTCGTTACAACTCCGAATGGTTAGCCAAATTAGACTTAGCTCAAATTCAAGAATTGCTAGCTACCATGACCGTGGGCCAAATGCTAGCCAAAGAAGGTTTTGCCGAACGCTACAACCAAGAAAAACCCATCTTTCTTCATGAATTTCTCTATCCTCTGATGCAAGGATCGGACTCAGTTGCCATAGATGCAGATGTGGAATTGGGTGGAACCGATCAAAAATTCAATATTGCTGTTGGTCGGGATTTACAGCGCCACTTTAAGAAAAGAACCCAATTTGGATTGCTATTGCCAATTTTAGTCGGAACCGATGGCGTCCAGAAAATGTCTAAATCTTTAGGCAATTATGTAGGATTACGGGAAGATGCTTTGTCCATGTATTCCAAACTGGAAAAAACTCCCGATACATTGCTGAATGAATATTTTGAGTTGTTAACAGATATTGATTTAGCAAGTTTGCCAGAAAATCCCCGGGAATGTCAGAAATTATTAGCGATCGCGATCGTTTCCCAATTCCACGGCAAAGATGCTGCACTACAAGCCCAAAAAACCGCAGAACAAATTGTCCTTCAAGGTAATACTAATGCTGATGGTGATAGCGTCCCCGAATATTCCTTAAGTGAGGTCACTTTTCCTGCCAAAATATTCTATATCTTAGGAGCCAGTGGACTTTGTAAAAGTAGTGGCGAAGGCAGAAGACAAATTCAAGGCGGAGCTGTAAAACTAGAAGGAGAAAAAATTACCGATGTGAACTTAACTTTTGATGCCGCCGATGAACTAGCAGGAAAAGTTTTACAAGTAGGGAAAAAGAAATTCATCCGTCTAGTAGATTAACGATAAGATATCATCCCTTACCTAAAGTATCTCACTAGTAACCTTATCTGTGTCCATCTGTGTCTATCTGTGCTTGCCCAGCGACCTGTTACTGGGGACAAAACTTATATCAATCAATTTAGAATTCGACACTTGATTTATGTAAGGGCGATTGGCCAATCGCCCCTACACCATGGTTTATCGTTAACACTATTTAATTTGGTATCAAATCAATTATTTCTCTACTCATTAATTTAATAGGAAAAATAGACATTGCCCAAAACTCGTATTCGCCAGCATGTTAATCCCCTGCGGCGCAAATTCCAAAATCAAATCACACCTCCTGATTGGCATGAAATATATAGTGATCTAACGCTACCATTACATCTTGATATTGGTTGTGCCCGAGGAGAATTTTTGCGAGAAATGGCAAAATTACAACCAAATAAAAACTTTTTAGGTATTGAAGTTCGTCAACCTCTGGTTCAACTAGCCAATCAAGAAAAATCCGAATTAGGATTAACAAACCTCTATTACCTTTTTGGCAGTATGAATTACTATGCCGAAACTTTACTCCCCTCCTTACCCAAAAATTCCCTAGAGTTTATTACAATTCAGTTTCCCGATCCTTGGTTTAAAAGAAAACATAATAAACGCCGCGTAGTGCAACCAGAATTAGTTAAAATTTTAGTTGATTATTTAATAGAAAGCGGAACAATTTTTCTCCAATCCGATATCGAGGAAGTTGCCCTAGAAATGCGCAAAAGATTTGTGGCTAATTCTCAACTAGTAGTCCAACATCAGGACTTTTGGTTAGCAGAAAATCCTTTACCAGTTCCCACAGAAAGAGAATTATATGTTCTTGAAGATCAAAAGCCCGTATATCGTGTGTTATTAAAAAAAGGGTAGTAGTAAACGAGTTCGGATAAAGTCTCTGCGAAGATATATTGTTTCCGCGATCGCGCAGTGACAGACTTCCCGTGATATTAATCCTTTCTACCCAAACTATAGATCAAAAACATCTTCATAAATATCTTGCATAGTTAAAGTTAGGCCAACAGAATCTAACTGCAACTTATCATCTTGATCCAAAGTTTCTACTATCCATATTCCCTGACTATTTTTTCGATAGACTTCTAATCTAATTTCATCTTGAGAAACTAAAATATATTCCTGTAAGCTATTCAAAGTTTGATAATTGATTCTTTTTTCTCTCTTATCAATAGCTTCTGTTCCAGGAGAAAGAACTTCAATAATTAAACAAGGATAATCAAGAAAGAAACGTTCTTTATCATCTTGATTACAAGTTACGACTACATCAGGATAGTAGAAAATATCTGCTTTGTCTTGAAGGGGAATTTTTACTTTCATATCAGACATAAAAGTAGTGCAACCAGTTCCTCTGACGTGAAAACGCAAAAGAGAAGCAATATTAAGACAAATTTGATTATGTTGTTTACTCCCACCCGCCATTGCAAAAATTTGTCCGCCAATATATTCGTGACGATTTGGACTTGTTTGCTCTGCTGTAAGATATTTTTCTACTGTTAGATAGGGTACTGGGATTGCCATGATTTACCTCTAAACTCAAAATAATAATTTTTTGATCTCAATTGTGATTATCTCTTTAGCCTACTGAACAGATAAAACTGCTTGCACTGACAACTGAAGTTCAGCAAATGTTGGGGAAATTATTTTTTCTTCTCCACTAAAAACTGTTTCTTCGTACAAACCTTCATTGAAAATTAAAATTGTAACTTTATTTTCTTGAGGATCGACAATCCAATATTCAGGTACTTCTAAAGCAGCATATTCAGATCTTTTATAACGATAATCGCGTTTGGTAGATTCTGGGCTAACAATTTCCACAATCAAAAAAGGAGTTGTTTGGAAAACAGCAGAACTATCTAGTAATTCCATTGCTGTGTTTTTATCGATGATAAATAAATCGGGCAATCGGGATTTTTGCCAACCTGTTCTGATGCCGGCTTCGCGAAAACATAACCAATTGAGATTTTTATTTTGAATTTGGCGATCAAATTCTTGTTCTAAAAGTTTGGCAATTAGAAAATGTCTAACAGTCGGTGGATTTATTAATTCTAATTTTCCCAATATTAATTCATAGTTATTATCTGTCCCATCTTGATAAGTGAGATATTCTTCAAAACTTAATAGCTTTTCTTCTATTTGTACTGTCATATTTCTGACTCCTGGTTTCGCGATCAGGCAGAGCCTGGCGCTGCGCGATCGCATTAATTCAACTTTTAAATAGTTATGATTTTTATCTAAATAGTTCAATTATTTTCAAGAAAAAAGGCTTTATGCTTTTCTACTGCTTGTTTCAAATTTTCGTTTGGTTCTGGAGGATTTTCTCGAAGTGAGAATACAGTTTCCGCATCTTTTGCTGACAAGTTAATTACTCGTTCTGCTTCTAATATCTGTTGAGCTTCTTCTTTCGTAGTATTTGACATGACAAAATGGCACAATAAACTATTTACTAATTGAAGTCTTTTGGAGGTATTCTTTTACCAAATTGTATCAATGCTGGAAAGTTTAATTTTATGATCTCTGCTAATCACTGGTACTTTAAAATATAAAGCAGTTGCGGCAATAATTCTATCTGGTAAATCAGGAATTTGTGCTCTCTCTACTTTAGCTAAAGTGGTAATAATATTTCTCTCCAATGGAATTTCTTCTAAAACACTATTTGTTTGATCTAATGCACTCATAAGAATTTTCAAAGTATTTTCTGGAATTCGATTTTTTTCTTCTAAATACACAATTTCAGCTAAACTAATCGAGGCTATTCCCACATGATTACCGTTATTAGCTATCTGTTCAATTGTATTGCGAGCAGTTATAGAAAGTCGTGAATCAGCAAACAAATACCAGATGATAGTGTGAGTATCAGCGATCGCGTGAATCATATATCCTCTCGTGGAAAATTACCCCATTCTTCATTGCGAGTTTGATCGATTTCTTCTGCTGAAGGTGCTCTACCTAATTCTTGACAAAGTCCCCATAACGATTTTGTCGGCTGTTGTGTTTGTTGTGATAATTCTTGTTCTAACTCTGGGGTGATTTGCTTTATAAGCCTTACTTTATCTATGGGAGATAGTTGTTTTGCTAATTTAAGAACTTCTTGTAATGTCATTTTATTTTATAAGAATGCTGTTAAGATATATTGTTTTCCCAACTCAAGTTACCAATTAAGCTCCTCTAAAGGTGTTCCTTTTGATAAAGGCTCTGCTGCTGCCTCTTTTATAGAATCTACCATTCCAGGGATAATATTGAGATATATTGTTTCTGCGATCGCATCCCAGACTTCTC
>JBCCYD010000184.1:0-11298 GCA_039190385.1 Cyanobacteria bacterium P01_F01_bin.143
ATGCTACTGGTGATTTCGTCATGATACTTGAACTAACTAATTTTCAGCATCCTAATATTTATTTGTGAGTCTCGTTTCTTCTCTTCTTCAAATATTAAGAAACGTGTGCGTTTGCCCTGGATACTCACTCCTGGGAGTGTAATAATCTCCGTGTTCTGGTAGGATTTTAAACGCATTATTCCCAGAACGGTTATACTCAAGCCTCGAAATAGCATTTGCCACTGCTTCAACAAAAAACGCTTCTTCTTGTTCGTACTCTGAATAAATCTGTGTGTAAAAAATATTTGCTAATGAGTCATATCTTCTAGCTTCGATAGCAGCGATGCCTGAGTAGTAAAGCATAAGAATCAACGGATACCAACAAAGATTCTCCCAAATAGCTAACGCACCCTGCGAAACAAGCAGTCTATCTGTAGATCTCGCCAGAATCTTTTGTAAAATTACCTTATGGGTAGGCTTAGCCCAGTAAGAAATGCACGCATTTAGTAAGGAAAGGTCATTGCTAAGGACTTCATATTTAGATATTCTCTCAAGAAATTCTTCCTGTGAAAACTGTTGTTGCACTTTGAAATGATCTTCACTTGTACTAGAAAGAAATCGCCGTACCTCCTCAATGACAAAGTCGTGTAACTCAATTGATGATGAGTCATTTGCCAACAAAGATTTAATTCTCTTTATCTTATTGGATGTATTTTCTGTGGAGAAGTCTTCTTCAAAAAATGGCACAACGATAAGTCTATCAAGATCTTCATTATCTGATTTTTCTAGCTCTTCGAGTTTTGGAGCATGCAGAATAAAATCCCCGTCTCCATCGAAGTAACCGTAATGTGGTGTTTGATTTGAATTCCGATCTTTTGCTACTTTCCTATAGACATAGGACATCAGACTATTAGCCGTTAAAATGCCGTCTTGAGTAATAGCTTTTCCACGTAATCCCTCAATTAAGTGACCTGTAAAAACTGAATGATCGGGTATTGGCCCTCCTGAATCAGAAACTACTTCATCCGCTTTTCCTGCTGTGAGAACTTGACGGGAATATCTCAACATCATGTCTTTCAAAAAGCGTGTGCTTCCTGCATTTAGGTTCCGAGTCAAAGCTAAACCACCATAGCATGCATCCATAATAAACAGCATATGCTTAGCTCTTATGAAATCGGCATTTTTAGTAAGTTCGTCCCATCTAATAAGAGTAGAAATATCCCCAGTATCTGCATCATAAGGCACTAAGAATCCAACTTCTCCACGAATTCCCGTAAGTGTGTGACCATGTCCTGCAAAGAAAACAAAAATTCTCTCGTCGATTTCAACTTCATCCCGTGCAAACTTCATAAAAGCACGTAGGATATTCTCTTTAGTCGCCTCGTCATCAACTAAGTAGGTGACATTTTCTTGTGGAAAGTCGAGTTCTTTAACTAAAACTTCTCGGATTTCTTTCGCATCATTGACCGCATAAGATAGAGATGAGACTTTCTCATATTGATTGATGCCAATGATTAGAGCACGGCTGTTTGTGTAGTGAGTTTTCAGAAGAAATCTGATGTCACGCAAGCTAACTTCCTCCGCTAACATTTTTCTAGTTGTCATACATTATTCTCGACTTCAGTATCTTAACTTTATTCAAAGATAATAAGCTAATGATAAAATTAGTCAGATATATGAGCGCGAAATAGCTGGATATTTAATAACATATTGCTAAAGTTAATCTTGTTTCCATACACTTTAATCATTACTTCAAACTTACTATTAATAAAATAGTGGCTGTGATGGGAGAAGTGAGACAATAAAAAATAGCAAGGAGAAAAATATTCACCCTGCCATTGTACTTTCTTGATTATGTTGATCCTAAATTGCCGACAAAACTTCTTTTGCTGCTGCTAAGGTTTGCTCAATATCCTCTTCTGTATGAGCTAAAGACGTGAAACCAGCTTCAAATTGAGAAGGTGCTAGATAAATTCCTCTCTCCAACATCCCACGATGGAAACGAGAAAATTTCTGAAGATCAGATTTTTTCGCATCATCATAGTTATGAACCGGACTATCAGTAAAGAACATGCCAAACATAGCACTGATTTGACCGCCCACTACATCATGTCCTGCTTCTTGGGCAATATTCCGCATTCCCTCAGCTAACTTCTTCGTAATACGGTCTAATTGATCATAAGTACCAGGTTTTTTCAGTAATTCTAAAGTTTTAATCCCCGCAGTCATAGCTAAAGGATTTCCTGATAAGGTTCCCGCTTGGTACATTGGGCCAGCCGGTGCAACCATTGACATAATATCCTGTCTGCCACCATAAGCTCCGACAGGTAATCCACCCCCAATAACTTTGCCTAAGGTAGTCAGGTCAGGAGTTACGCCAAATTTAGCTTGTGCACCACCATAGGATATCCGAAAACCAGTCATCACCTCATCAAATACGAGCAAAGCTCCATTTTCCTGGGTAATTTCTCGCAAACCTTCGAGGAAACCAGCATCAGGAGGCACAAATCCAGAGTTCCCCACCACTGGTTCTAGAATAACTCCAGCAATTGAATCAGGATTGTCGGCAAATAGTTTTTTAACTGCCTCTAAATCATTATAAGGAGCAGTTAGGGTACTTTTGGTTGTTGATTTAGGAACCCCAGGAGAATCAGGTAAACCCAGAGTTGCCACGCCAGAACCAGCTTTAACCAAGAACATATCTGCATGTCCGTGATAGCAGCCTTCAAATTTAATGATATTTTCTCTGTCAGTAAAGGCTCGCATTAAACGCAGAACAGACATACAGGCTTCGGTTCCAGAGTTAACGAAACGTACCATTTCAATACTTGGGACAGCTTCGATGACCATTTCTGCTAAAACATTTTCGAGAACGCAAGGGGCTCCGAAACTAGTTCCTTTTACTAGGGCTTCTTGTAAAGCTTTAATGACTTCGGGATGGGCATGCCCACAAATTGCTGGTCCCCAAGTGCCTACATAATCAATATATTTGTTGCCGTCAATGTCCCAAGCATAAGCGCCTTCTACGCGATCAAAAACAACAGGTTGGCCACCTACTGATTTGAAGGCTCTAACTGGAGAACTAACGCCTCCTGGCATGAGTTTCTGTGCCGCAGCGAAAATTTCTTCGGATTTAGTGGTGTTAAAGGAAGTTGTAGTAACCAATATTTGCTCCTTATATCTATTATCTTGTCTGGTGTATCTCTTTTTCAAAATCGCTTCGCGATAAATAGCTTGAAGCTGTAAGCTCTAAACTATAGACTGAAATTTATGGCGAAAAAAGCCTTTAATAAAAATAAATTTATTAAGAGATACATAATAATCAGTAATCTCTGATTATCCTATGTTTGGTGTGTTTGTTAAAGTTCTGATTCAATAATTCTTAGTTAATTTATCTTAAATTATATTGACAAAGTCAAAATGAAAAATAATCTACCTGCATTTGTTTTAGCTTCTGCTTCTCCCGCCCGTCGTAAGTTGTTGCAAATGGTGGGAATTAATCCTTTGGTTTGTCAGAGTGATTTTGATGAATCCCAAATTACTGCCACTGATTCTGAAACTTTGGTAACAACTTTGGCTAAATGTAAGGCAGAAACCGTCCAGGAGCGTTTTCAGGATGCTTTGATTTTAGGGTGCGATTCGGTATTAACGATCGCTGGTCAAATTTACGGTAAACCAGAATCTGCGGACGTTGCGATCACGCGTTGGCAAGAAATGCGAGGTAATGTTGGTTTGCTATATACAGGTCATGTTTTGCTAGATATCCGGCAGCAAAAACAAGTATCGCGTTGTGGAATCACTAAAGTTTATTTTGCTGACATTAGCGATCGCCAAATTAAAGATTATGTTGCGACGGGGGAACCTCTCAAATGCGCTGGAAGTTTTGCTCTAGAAGGCAAAGGAGGATTATTTATTGAAAAGATCGAAGGCTGTCATAGCAATGTTATTGGTCTGAGCTTACCTCTGTTGCATCAAATGTTAGAAGAGCTTGGTTATAGTGTTAGCGAATTTTGGTAGAAATAAACTTTTTAATAATTGGGTCTACTAAATCAGAGTATAGTTTTCAATTTTCAATTCTCAATTCTCAATTAATAATGTTTAGTCCCATCGGGCATAATTGTTCCTTGCAAGTTTGCCCCTTTAAAAATAGCATCTTGAATATTAGCATCAGTTAGATTAGCTCCTCGTAGATCAGCATGATTAAGATTGGCTCCTCGAAGATTTGCTTTAGTTAAATTGGCTTGTTTTAAGTCAGCATGATTGAGATTGATGCCGCAAAGATCAGCTTGAGTTAGATTAGCATTTCTAAAATTTGCGCGATCGCAGTTAGCCCAACGCAAATTGATCTTTATTAATTCTGCTTCTGAGAAATTGGCTTGAAATAAATAAGCTTTACTCATGTGAGCAGCGATCGCTTTTACTCGATAAAAATTTGTTTTATAACCAAAAATACCTAATAATTCCGCATCGTAAAGATTTGCTTTACTCAAATCTGCCTCATTAAAATGAGCTTCAACTAATTGGGCTTCACTCAAGTTCGTACGCTGTAATTTTGCACCTGTCAAATTAGCGCGACGTAGGCGAATATTACGCATCGAAGTGCCAATTAAATTAGCATGACTAAAATTAGCGCGATCACAATTAGCCTCTCTCAAATCTGCACCAATTAGATTGGCATTACTCAGATCGCTATCCATCAAATAGGCATAGCTAAGATTCGCATTACTCAGATTGGCATCCATTAAACAGATTCCCATTAATTCAGCGGCCTGCAAATTAGCAGTAGCCAGATCTGCACCAATTAATTCAGCTCCAGAAAGATCAGCTTTAGACAAATTAGCCTTCGTAAAATTCGCTGTTTCCAAATCAATCCCACTAAGATTAGCTTCTTGTAAATCCAGGTCAAGATTAACATTTACTTCTCGCCATTTCTGCCAATTTTCGGCACCCTGTTTTAATTTAAATAGATGCTCAGTATTCGCCATAAAACTATTCCCAACTACAGTTCTTATTGTATCAACAACTCGGGCGTCAACTCACAATTAGCCATTAGCCATTAGCCATTAGCAATCCCCATTAATCCCTCTTGTATTTTTCCTAATTGTAATATGTGTATTTTTCCCAACTCAAAATCATTAATGCTTAAATCTTGATCTGTAATAACTAAAACTAAAACAGGAATATTAATCTCTTTTAGATTACGAATTAATTTTTTGCGAGCCTCATCCCATTTAATCAAGATACAAATACAGCCACTTAACAGAGAAACTCGATTCATTACTGTAGAAGTCAAACTATCAAAAGTTTTATCCTGACAAGTCGTAACTCCTGCCAAAACTTCCAGCATTTTTTCCGTTGTGCCTAATCCTCGCCCCGCAGTAAAACAATAGGCCTGATCTGAGACAAACATCAAATCTAATAAGGACTCCTGAGTTTGAAAATCACAAGCAAAAGACGCTGCAACCGATACGGCTTCCTCCATAATTTCGCTATATTCAACGGTCTCAAAATTATCCAAAATCAAAGCATGACGCACAAAAAACTGTTCTTGTTCTTCCTTGACAATTGGTCTATCGGTTTTTGCCCAACTTCTCCAATGGATTTTTCGCAAAGGATCCCCAGGACGATAATCTCGTAAAGAAACAAACTCTTCGGCATCTCCGACAGCATTTGCTAAGGCCGTACTTCCCGATTGCGCCTTTCTCGTACTAGGAAGTTCTAGGGGAGGCACTTGATAACGCTTAGGTAAAATCAATAAAGATTGTTTGAGGGCGATCGTTTTGCAGGCATGAAATAGAGAAAAAGGATCGGGTCGAGCGATCGTTATGCCAGTTAATTCGATAATGCCTCGGGCTTTAGGTTCAATTTCCATTACGACCTTAGTTTTTCGATTGGCTGCAATGGTCGGAATATCAACAATTTTTGCTGTAGCTTTTCTTCTCCGAGAAACCAGTTGCCACCAACGATAATATAAATAAGAAAGAGAAGTAAAACGACGTTTTTTTACAGCGATCGCATTGCTAAATTCTGTATAACTTGGACGAGAATCAGCGAAATTCTCTCGTAATCTCAATCCCTTTTGTCTTTTGTTCGTTTTATTTTCAACCAAAATTGAATATTGCAATTTAACCCCAACAGTTCCGAATCGGGGAAGGCTGCGAGTTACGATGAAGCGAGCTGTAAAACGCAGACTAAATAGAATTGCGATGACCAAAGTTACTAGCAAAAATGCAAAAACTTGGTATGCCATCGTTAACCTCGTATCGATTCCGACAATGGCAGAGATCAACAAACAACCAATAATGGCTTTCCCAATAATAGTGAATCTTCTATCTAGCCATCGCTTAAAAACATGCAGCGAGGAGAACAAACGATAGGTTGCTTTGTAACTCATAATGAACTATGCCAAGTTGGAAAGTCCATCTTGACACAGGAATTATTCATTGAAAATTTATTTAGTTATTATGTGATGAATTAATTGTCTAAATTCTTTGATGGTTTTGTTGCGTCCATTTGCTTTCGCTTTTGCCAAATATTCGGGAATAATCTCAAGGACAGGAATATCAGTAAAGATAGAACTAAAATCAGAATTTACATAAAAACCATCTTGTAAAATCTCGATTTTTAATTTGCCTTTCTCAAAGCGCCATAATTCAGCGACACCTAATTTAGCGTAAATATTGGGATTTCTGCGGGATGTTAAGTCAACCTCGATCGCTAAGTCTGGAGGAGGATCGATCTCCAAATCGATTCTATCTTTACCCCTAATTAAGGATTCATTCTTAATATAAAAACAATCATCGGGTTCAATACCCTGAAGCATAATTTTATTTTTAAAAATTGTCGAACCTAAAGACCAAAAATCGAGCTCTAATTCTTCTAATAGAATGTTTAACAAACTATGAATGAGATTCTTTTTAACTTCATTTTCTAACAATGGTGTCATAATAGACAACATGCCGTTATCATAAGCTATTCTGGAACTGCGTCTTTCTCCCAGATATTCTAAAATCTCTTCAAACTCCAACCAGTTGATATCTTTCATAACAATGGTTTCTCCTGGAGGAGCAATAATTTTCGTAACTTCTAATAACATAATTACTAATCAACAATTTTCAATTTTCCATTCTCAATTTATTAATTCCCCTTTCATCACAGTAACAGCTTGTCCTTGGAGAGACACGCGATCGCTGCCATCGTATTGAACTTTAACTACTCCCCCACGAGCTGAAGCTTGATAGGCGATAAACTCATCTTTCTGTAATTTATTACGCCAAAAAGGAGCAAGAGCACAATGAGCAGAACCAGTTACAGGATCTTCATCAATTCCTAATCCTGGAGCGAAAAATCGCGAAATAAAATCATATTTAGAATCAGTTTCTTCGAGGCTTGTAACAATTACTCCAGGAACAGACAAGGTTTTTAGTAAAGAAAAATTAGGTTGTAAATTTTTAACTATTGAGGCTGATTCTACTTCTACTAGATAACCAAGAGAATTTTTCACTGTAGCTTTAATCTTTACACCTAAAGCCTTTGTTAATTCTGGTGGAGCAGCTGTAACTTCTGAAAGATCTACAGGAAAATCTAGTTCAATCCAATCTCCTTGTAAACGAGCTTTTAATAATCCACTTAAGGTTTGAAAATTAGCAATTTCTTCTGTTGGTAAATATCCTTCTGTCCATAAAGTATGAGCGCTGGCTAAAGTTGCATGACCACATAAAGGAACTTCTGTTGTCGGGGTAAACCAACGTAGATTAAAACCTGTATCTTGCTTAAGAATAAATGCTGTTTCGGATAAATTCATTTCTCTAGCGATTAATTGCATCCATTCTGTGGTTTGAGGCTGATCTAAAACGCATACAGCAGCAGGATTTCCCTGGAAAGGAGTATTTGTAAAAGCGTCTACTTGAATTATTATTTGTTTCATTTAGTAATACCATAAGTTAGGAGAAATTTAATCAAAAATAAAGGAGTAAGCTCGTGTAATCTTGAATTAGTGCTTTATATTTAATTGTAAAACTTTCTTGCTTATTACTTATGAGCGATAGTGATCTAAATATTATTGAAAACGCGATCGTCAAACTCCAAAACCAAACTCAATTAGATGTTCAAGACAATTGGCATTATTATACAGAATTCAATCCGAATCAAGATTTAACGGCAATAAATTTAAGTAATCAACCCATAGCAGAGCTTAATGATAAGAGATACATCGTATTTCCTAAAGGAAGACAAGTTAGGTGGCTAGTTCAGAAAATAAGAATTTCTCACTCTTTGCAAGATTATCCTTTGTCAGGATTAAATTTACGTTTAGTATTAACTTGGTGGGCCGAAGATGCCAAAATATTTATTAACGGAAAACTCGTACAAGAGGGAGATTTATTCGATTCATCAGCTAGAGTTTTAATCACAAATAATGCGATTGCTGGACAAGAATTTTTAGTAGCAATTCGTTTAGTAAGTCCTAATCATGATATTGGGGCTTTAATGCGATCGCGTTTAGTTTATGAAAAAAATAATTCCCAAACATATCCTAGTTTTGTAGCAGATGAGATTAGCATCCTCACTAAATATCTCACAAAATTTGAGCCAGATAAATTACCAAATTTGGTATCACAAATAGAACAAATAAACTGGAATATTTTCCCCAACTCCAAGTCCACTGATCGCCATTTAGAGAATATTCGTCAAAGTCTTCTTCCTTTAGCAAACAATATTAAACAAAGAACATTTAATCTCTTAGGACATGCTCATCTCGATATGGCATGGTTATGGACAACTTCAGAAACCTATGAAGTTGCTCAACGCACTTTTAAGTCTGTACTAAATCTGCAACAAGATTATCCTTCACTGACTTTTTGTCATACTAGTCCTGCATTATATCAATGGATTGAAGATAATTGCCCTGATATTTTTACCGCAATTCAAAAGACAATTAAGCAAGGAATATGGGAAGTTTTAGGGGGAATGTGGATTGAACCAGAAGTCAATATCATCAGTGGAGAATCGATTATTCGGCAGTTATTATATGGACAAAAATATCTTATCGAAAAGTTTGGAATAAAGACAAGAGTTGCCTGGCTTCCTGATAGTTTTGGCTTTCCTTGGCAATTTCCTCAGCTCTTAAAGCAATGTGGTATTGATTATTTTGTGACAGGAAAACTCCATTGGAATGATACAACTAAATTTCCTCATGGTTGCTTTTGGTGGGAATCTCCTGATGGCACAAAACTTTTTACTCTGATGGCGCCCCCTAATGTGACAGGAGTTATGGATACTAACCCGATTACCATGACTAACTATGCTGTGGAATGGGAAAGTCAAACGGGATTACAAGATATCTTTTGGTTGCCTGGAGTGGGAGATCATGGAGGTGGCCCAACAAGAGATATGTTAGAGGTTGCAGCATTATGGCAAAAGTCTCCTTTCTTTCCTGAAATAAAATTTACTACGGCAACAGAGTATTTAGATAAGATTTCTCAAATATCTTCTATTGATCAACAAGATTCTAATTACTCAGTTCCCACTTATGATTCAGAACTTTATTTAGAATTGCATCGTGGTTGTTATACGACTCATGCAGAACAAAAAAGATTTAATCGCTATTGTGAAAATTTGCTTTATCAAGCTGAATTATTTACGACTCTAGCAAGTTTAAAACAAAGGCAGAAGAATGAAGGCAGAGGGCAGAAGGAGATAGAAAAAGCCTGGAAAAAAGTATTATTTAATCAATTTCATGATATTTTACCTGGAACATCTATTCCTGAGGTTTTCACAGAAGCTAATCAGGAATGGAACGAGGCGATAACAATCGGAGAAAGAGTTTTAAGCCAATCCTTAAATGCGATCGCGTCTTTGGTTAAACTTCCCCCAGCGCCAACTCTTGATGCTAAACCGATAGTTGTGTTTAATGCTCTTAACTGGACGCGATCGCAAATAGTATCTATTCCTCTAAAACAACCATATTGCCGAGTTTACGATCTAAAAAATAACCTAATTACATCTCAAATCACGGATAATAATCAATTACTATTTATCGCTCAAGATATTCCCTCAGTGGGATACTGTGTCTATTGGTTATCATCTAAGACAAAACAAGAAAATACTAATATCTTAGAGTCAAAGTTTACATATTTTCTAAGCAACAAATATTTAACTGTAAAAGTCAATCCAGAAACAGGAAACTTAGATAGTATTTACGACAAAATAAATAAAAAAGAAATATTATCAGGCCAAGGCAATCAACTACAAGCTTTTACTGATAAAGGACAATATTGGGATGCCTGGAATATCGATCCAGAATATGAACAAAAAGCGTTACCCGCAGCAAGTTTAAAATCAATTCAATGGCTAGATAAAGAAAAGATAAAAGAAAGTATTAGAGTAGTTAGAATTATTGGGGAATCAGAGTTTATTCAAGACTATATTCTAGAGAAAAATTCTCCAGTATTAAAAATAGCTAGTACAGTAAATTGGCAAGAAACTCATGTTTTAGTTAAAGCCGCTTTTCCTCTAACAATAGAAAGTGATTATGCAACTTCAGAAATAGCTTGTGGAGCCATAAAACGTCTGACAAAACCTCAAACAGAAGCTGAAAAAGCTAAATGGGAAATCTCAGCTTTGAAATGGGTTGACTTAACGGATGAAAAACAAAATTATGGAGTTAGTTTACTGAATGATTGTAAATATGGTTATGATATTAAGCCCAATCAAATACGAATAACCTTATTACGTTCTGCTGTTTGGCCAGATCCTAATTCTGATAAGGGTATACATCATTTTACTTATGCTATTTATCCTCATAAAGCAAGTTGGCAAAAGGCAAGAACTGTACATAAAAGTTACGAACTAAATATGCCTTTTCAAGTAGTAGAGACAAGTCAAGAAAATCAAGAAGATGCTTCTTTATCGCCTCGGTCAAGTTTTATTGATTTTTCGGCAGATAATGTGATTTTGATGGCAATTAAAGAGGGTGAAAATAAGAGTAATTTGGAAGAGCAGCAGAATATTATCTTACGTTGTTATGAATGTCATGGAGAAGCCGCAAATTTTGATTTAAAGGGAGATTGGGAAATTGTTGCTGAAGTAAATTGTTTGGAAGAAGAAAGTAATCAAGAAGTTAATCTGAATATTACTCCTTGGAAGGTGAAAAGTTTTAAGTTGAGTACCTCCACTTAGAATTTTATAATAAATTGTTTATTCTGTTTTAAATTTGATTTTGACAATAAACTACCATTAACTACAAAAATCTTTAATAATTGTTATATGGCAAGAAAAACGATCGCGTAAGAGAAATAACAATAAAACCTTGATTACGAC
>JBCCYD010000185.1:0-11270 GCA_039190385.1 Cyanobacteria bacterium P01_F01_bin.143
CAAAGATGATCAATTAGAGTCGCGATCGCAACTAACAACCGAGCAATCAAAACTAAAGTGATTACAAGTCCGACGACACTAATAACAGGATGTTGTAATAACCATAATATGCAGTAGATTCTTGGCTTGCAGAGCATATCTCCATATTATGGTTATTACAACATCCTGTTATTAGTGTCGTCGGACTTGTAATCACTTTAGTTTTGATTGCTCGGTTGTTAGTTGCGATCGCGACTCTAATTGATCATCTTTGGTTGTGGATTCTGCGCTTACCCATCACGATATTTAGATCTATCTTTAAGCCCAAGGAAAAGCCCCAAGAGAAGATTGCCCCAACTATTAATTATGAGCTAACAACTAATGCCGAAAAATCAGAGCAAATTCTCCAAAAGTTAAACGCGATCGAGCAGCAGCAGAAAAAGATTCTACAAGATCTCGCTACTCTCAAAAAGAATTCTCAAGCTGGTCAAGCGAAAAAAACTAAAGTAATCAAACAAATTAAAGGAAAAAGTTAATATCCTATCCGATAAATTCAAAGTAGGTTTCGTTTAAATTTAAATCAGTATTATTTTCTACTTTAGCAATCAATTCTAATTGGTCAGACTGATTATGATAAATCTCGGAATCACTGCCATTAACCGTAATTACATAATCATCTTGACTACCATGTAAAACAATTTTATCTTCACTAGTGAAATCTTTGATAGTTGCCAAATCTGATTCGGCATTTTGTTGATAGAAAACAGTCTCTTCATCACCCAATTGGAAAGTGTCTTTGCCTACGCCACCAGTCCAGATATCCAGATTCTCGGCATTAGGATCAATCAGATCGTTGTTGCCGACTAAGACATCATCGTTTCCTTGTCCATCGAGAGTATCATTGCCATTTCCACCTAAAAGGGTGTCGTTTTGCCTGCCCCCACGCATCGTATCGTTATCGTGTCCTCCAGCCATGATATCTTTGCCATTGCCACCGATTAAAGAGTCATTGCCTTCTCCACCAAAAATACGATTACGACCATCAATTCCAGAAATAGTGTCATCGCCCAAGCCACCGTAGAGAGTGTCATCTCCGGCTAATCCAGTGATCACATCTTGGCCTTGATTCCCATAGATTGTATCGTTGCCCTCAGAGCCAAAAATGCGATCGTCACCGTAATTTCCATAGGCAATATTAGACTCAGAAGTTGCGCTAGCGAATAATTTAACCTCTGTAGTTTTTACATATATAGTGTCATTGCCATTTCCTCCTCTTAGAGAGTCAAAGCCTTCTCCTCCTACCAAAAGATCATCACCTTTTTGTCCCAGGATTGTGTCATTGCCTAAATCTCCTAGAATCGTGTCATTGCCTTGCAAGCCTTCTAAAAGATTATCTTCGCTATTGCCCTGCAAGAGATCTGCATTTAATGTACCAGCTATTTTCATAAAGATTCAACAAAATTAATAAATTAACTTGTATTACTATACAAACAGGTAATACAGCCCTAATAGGTTACTTCATGGAGTTTTCATCCAATAAGAAATGCCAAGTTATGACTATATTTTTTATTTTTAATTATCTCAAATGAAAATAATTATGCTGATTAAGATTGGAATAATTTTTGGTGTCAAAAGATTATATATAGCTTTACAATTTAGCTGATTCTTGATTGATTACAATTTCTCAAGAGGATTTAAGCTATTTACGATTTGCTCACAAAGCATTTTTAGTATCATAGATGATGACTCAACTTGTAGATCTTGGTCTTCCGTTAATTTTAAATTGATAATCTCATCTACTAAGGGGATCAAGCTTCTCATGCTATGATTGATAGCTTCAAAATATTCTTTCTCTTGCGAATTTGAAATTGCTTCAACATCTTCTTCAAGGAATTCACCAGAATATTTAATCGATTGTAGGGTAATTTTTAATTCTTGAATAGTCTCTGTTAGTAATTGAATTTTAACTAAATTGTCAGCTTCAATATTATTTGATTTTACTTCTTGTAAACACCATTTAGCAGTCAAAGCTAAAATATCTAAATCTTGAGCAGAAAACTGTTGGGATTCTGAATTTGATCCCTCTATCGTATGAACTGTTGCTCTTTGGGGCAGTTGTTGTGGCTTTGTTGGGATATTTTGTGATAAATGAAGACCACATTCTTGTTTTATTCCATGAAAGCGAGTATCTCTGTCGTTGGTATCATCAGCCATCAGAGGACGACTAGAATGCCAATCTCCAACCGTTACATAACCCAGATCAAAATAGGGATGATAAGGTAAATTGTGAGTTGTTAGATATTGATAGATATCCCTCGAATGCCAGTGTAAAATAGGATGAATTTTATAAATGTCTCTATGCTTAACAAGTCTGCCTAATGTTTGACGATGTGTTGTTTGATTACTACGTAAACCAGCCAACCAAGCTTGGGCATTAAGTTCTTTTAGAGCTTGCTGCATGGGTTCAACTTTACGAATATAGTCATAAAGATTGAGAGATTCTAGATCATTTTTCTCCCACAGTTTGCCGTGTAGAGCCTCCATGTGCCCTGGAGACATAGATGACTGATAGACCTTGAGATTTAAATTTAATTTCTGAGTGAGTTTTTCGGCAAATTGATAAGTTTCTGGAGGGAAATAACCTGTATCAATCCAAATAACAGGAATATGAGGTATTAATCTGGTGACTAAATGCAACATGACCGCAGATTGAATCCCAAAACTGGTAGTCATCACAAGGCGATCGCCAAAAACACTCGCGCTCCACTCGATTAGTTTGATAGCTTCAAAATCATTTAGTTTTTGATTAACTAAACTTGAATCAAGTTTTGAATTCTCTCTGGAAGTCCTAATCATTATGTTGTGTCAAAAAAATTGGATTACGAGTATCAAAACTCAAATTAATACCGATGATATTACTCTATATTTTCTTCTGAATTAAGTTTAGGCAACTGCAAAATGTAACGGTAGCCGGATTCGGGAGAACCTTGAACAATGACTTTGCCTTGATGAAGTTCTGTTAGGTGACAACAAAATAGTAATCCGAGAACATCGCGGGAAATTTTATCAGGATTTTTGGTTTCCTGACGTTTATGCCCATTGATCACTTCCATTAAGGCTGCTGAGGTTAATACTCTATTACCCAATAAAACATCGCTCATTCCAGAACTTACGTTGTCTTCTCCCTGAGCTTCTGCGATCGCCAAGGCTTTAGTAACTGATTGAGAATAGAATTCTACTTGAGGCAGACCATCTCCTAACCAAGGATGAGACAGCCAAACTGCGATATTCAACGCTCGATTACGTCGAGAAACATGAATTCTGACTTCCCCACCAGATTCCGACATTTCTAAAACACTGATGATCAGATAATAAAGAGCTTGTTTAACCTTATCCTTATCCAAAGACCAAATACGATTTCCTGGCTCTACAGACAAGCGAATACTCTGCTGATGTTGTTTAGCAATATCAACTAAACCATTAATCACTTGTTGACAGAGCATTTCTAAATCGACAGATGATGCTATTACTTTAGTATCTTGATTACCCAAGATTCCTAAGTTAACAATTTCATCCACCAAGGAAATTAAATTTTGACCACTATTATGAATAATTTCGAGATATTCTCTTTGTTTAGTAGTCAAAGGGCCATAAACTTCCCTTCTCAATACACTAGCCATACCAATGACTGAAGTAAGCGGTGTTCTCAATTCCTGGGTTAGTTGAGCCAACAACTTAACTTTAATCAGGTTGGTAGAATCAACATTCTTAGATAAATTCTTAGGAACATTAGAAGTCTCTTGATTCGTCACCACTCCAGTTTCCCATTCTGGTTGCTGGACAAGAGTTAAAGTTGTACTGTTCTGAGACTCCAGATTATTTGGCTTTTGCTGAGATTTAAGCGCATAATCCCTTTCAAATTCTCTTAAACACCAGCGAGCTGTTAATGCCAAAAAGTCTATATCTTTAGAACTAAATTGTCGCGATTCCACATCCATGACTTCTAGAGTGCCGATGCATAGACCTTCGGAGCTAATTAAAGGAACTCCAAGATAGGCTCTCACGCCATAATGTTGTGTGAGGTTGCTTCTAGCGAAAACCCCGTCACTAATAGTGTTTTCAATCGCTAAGGGTTGTTCACTGTCTATAACATAAGTGCTAAAAGACTCTTCTAAGCTAACTTTGCGATGGGAAGCCAATTGATTCATCAAGCCGATAGTTGATAAACCAAACGCGGATTTAAACCATAGTTCTTGCTCTACGGCTAAACCAAGAATACATATAGGTGCTTCCGTAAAATTAGACGCTGTTTGAGTAGCCTCTTCGAAAACGGGCACCGCCTCCGATTTTAGTAAACCCAAACGGCTTAAGGTCATAAACCTTTTTTGAGTCCTAACGGTTGGCGTCATACCATCTAAGCGACAAAAGAGTCGGTTTCTTGGTTTGTTCATTTTGGGAACTTTGATCCCTAAATCTACTGCTTGCACTTCTATCACTGATTCATCATCGGGGTTATGGGATTCGGCTTTGGGAGCGTAGTTTGACGAATGATTCTCTTCTAAGTAGATTAAATTAAAATATACATTAAAGTTAAATTCGTTTATTATGTTTTAAAGAGAACTATAGTTGAAGTCTCCCTTAGCTTGTTATAACTAAAGTTCCCGAAAAAACCTTCAAACGAACATTTTTAGTATAGATTATCCAAAACGGTATTCTCTCAAAGTCTCAGACTATCTTTATATACAGTGATTTTTTATTTTTTATTTAGATTCAATTTGAAAAATAATATGTAATTTAAATGGATATTTATGAGTAACCCCACAGATATGAATGTAGGGCATGATATTAAAAACTAAGTTTTAAGGCATTGACTGGAACTTCATCCCAAGATTTAACAACCCTTAATTTGGCAGTCCAGCCTTCCTTTTTTTGTTGTACTGTAAGGTTATTTTGCCAGTGAAGATGGCAATCTTGAGCAAGCTCTTTGTCGTAACAGGCAATGCAAGAATAAACAATTCCACAAGGGTCTATCTGTTCATTTACCCAAATATCCATTAATTAAGAATCCTACTTTCTTTATATTTAATTACTTTAGTCTAAACTTTGGTTAATAATTGAACAATTTGGTCTCCATCCAAAGCCAGAATGGTATTTCCTTGAGTATTTCTTTTCTCTCCCACTAGACATAAAGATAGTTTGGAAGATCCTTCCTTCATTGAACTATGGCGAATTTGCCCTTTTTTACATAAAACTAATTGCCCAACCTGACGAATTGCTAATCCCAAAATTTTATTTTGTTTTTTAATTAGTAATACATTATACGAATTATAGTAATTTTGTTTATATAACGGCTCTAATTCTAGTAATAGAGCCAGATCAACAACCCAAAGCACATCTCCTCGGTGATTGTAAACTCCCATAATGGCGGGTAAGAGATCAAAAATAGGAACTATTTGACTAGGATCGATCTTAATAATTTCCCCCAAATCCTCAGTTGGTAACATAGCCTGTAATTGGGCAGTTAGGGAAAAACTAAGGAATTGAGATATGGTGGGCTTAACCTGCATAGGAAATACTAGGGTGTCTCATCTAATTGAATTCAAAAAAGTTAACCAGGAAAATCACCTGAGAAATTGGTTTCAACGGCTTCAAGTTTTAATAAAATCTTGGGTTTAAGTTGTTCTAATTCTTTTTTAAGGATTTCTTTTGAAGCTTGAGGATGTCCAGCGGTTTTACTTTTCTTTCCGATATTTGCCCATTTTTCGAGCATTTTAGCATTTTGAGGATCAATATTAGATGTACTGACATGTTGACATTGCTCGGGGTGATCAAGAGCAAAAAAGAGAATTCTGTAAGATCCTAGACTAGCTAAGGCATGACTTAATTGCTGTCCCTTATAAGATTTTAGATCGAGATAACAAGGGAGCCAACGGGGACCATGTCTTTTTGTATATAGCAGAGTAATCCACAACAACATGGGATGGGGATAATTTAAAAATAGAAACTGATTATAGCGAATGCTCGACATCCGATTTAGGATATCTGTTTTGTCAAGCATTACGCAGAGTGCCGGAATTTCTCCCAAAGGAGACTGGATAACTTGAGAAAAAACAATTTTCTTAATTGGTTTATCTTTTGGCCAAGCATTTTGTAAGCAAATTTCTGTTAGTGAGGGTTTTCCTTGAACTGTTTGCTCTTGATCTAAGTCTAATTTTTGAACTGGTGGTCGACTATTAGCTGGATAAGATTGTGCTGAAGTAGGAATCTTAGATGTTTGCTTTAATTTTTCTAATTCTTGTAAGATATTCTTAATATCTTGAGGTCTATCTTCTTTGGCTTTTGCCAGACAAGCCATGACTAAGTTTTGTAACTCTAGGGGTAGCTCTAAGCTGGGTTTAAAGGGTTCTGGTTGAAATTCATTGTGAGCTTGATACCAACCACCAAAGGAAGAGTTTTGTGGCATGACTGGCATATCCGTAGTTAGCATTTCATACATCATGATTCCCAAACTATAGATATCCGAACGATTATCTAATTCTTGTCCTCTCATTTGCTCAGGAGAACAATAGGCTAAAGTACCCATAAAAGATTGAGTTTGCGAGGCACTTGCTAAAATTAATTTGGCAATTCCAAAATCAAGAATTTTCGCTAATTCTCCAACGGTAGGATCTTGAATTACAATTATGTTACTGGGCTTAATGTCTCGATGGATAATGCGGCAAAGTTCCCCACTAAAGGAAATTCCTTGATGAGCTGATTCTAGTCCCAAACATATGTGACGAGTTAGGGTCAAAAATCGCGATAAAGGGAGAGGCTGATAACGAATAATATCACTAAGACTTTCCCCAGAAAGATATTCCATAACGTAGAAAGGAATATTGTTTTCGTCTACACCATAATCTTTAACTCTGACAACATGATTGCTTTTTTCTCCGAGTAATGCAGAGATTGTTGCTTCTTTTTCAAAGCGATCGCGCATATTTTGGTTGAGCAATGTCTGGGATAAAAATTTAATTGCGACGACTACACCTCCCAACACAGTGTCCTTGGCACGATAAACTCGCCCCATTGCTCCTTCACCGACTAATTCGGCAAGTTGATAGCGATTGGCGAGTAAACGACCATAACTAGGATCTCTATTCATACTCATATCTGAGATTTTAATTTAGGTGCTTTAGCATAGCTTCCATAGTACTATTGAGGTTGTGACGTTCTAAAACCACGCTAGTTAGAGCATAAGTATCCTCACTAAAACGAGAAAAAGTGTCAAAACCAGTACGATGCTGATTTCCAGCAACAATCCAGTAATATTGAACGATAGATTGGGAACCAATCCAACCTTCTCCTTCTATATTGCCCAAAAGACTATGTTGTAGAACATAAGTATAAGATTTTCTCTCTATATCTAAGTGTCCTCTAAGCTTAGATAGTATTTTGGTTTGAGTTGGATCATCAAATGATAGTTCGCTCACAATTTTAAACCAGTTGTCCTCTTTCCAGGTAACATCCATAATGCCTTGAATGATAGACGGTGCCTGATCTTTTGTGAGAAAATGACCCTTCACATCCCATGTTCCTGATTGTAATAAAAACTGATGAGTCACAAAACTAGTGCCGCTATGCGAAATTAATAAATAATAGTTAATTGATGACACGCCCTAGATTAGAGGCAAATGAATCTCTCCTAATAACATTGGTTGTTTAGCTCCTGTAACTTGGGGTAAATTGCCAGGAATTAAACATTGAAAACGCCAATAAGCTAAAATCGCAAATGCGATCGCTTCTTTATAATCTCCATCAAGTCCCACCTCATCTGTTGTTAAGATCTTTGTTGATGTTAACTCAGCTTGTAGACGTTGTCTCAGATACTGATTCTTACTGCCTCCTCCACAGAGCAACATTTCCTCAGGAAATTGGGGACAAAAGTTCTGGTAGCTATGAACAATCGAAGCT
This sequence comes from Cyanobacteria bacterium P01_F01_bin.143, assembly GCA_039190385.1. Lineage (GTDB taxonomy): Bacteria > Cyanobacteriota > Cyanobacteriia > Cyanobacteriales > Xenococcaceae > Xenococcus. Next base: position 7,933 of record JBCCYD010000185.1, read on the forward strand.
ACTGTCAGTTCGCTTAGAGTAGCTAACCAGTCAGTAGAACTAAGGTTTTCTTGTTGGGCATCTTGCCAACATTCGGCTAAATATGTTTGCCCAAACAATTCTCTTCCTGTTGATTTAGGAGGAGCTTGCTGAAAAAAATTATGCTTTAGCCATTGATTAACTAATTTTTTACTAGGAACACCTTGAGCAGCCCATTGACCATTATGGTCATAGGATTGGCTGCCATTAGTTAATTTTTGGATAGCTAAATCTAACAGCACATTTCCTGGTCCCGTATCCCAACCTGATACTTCTCGCTCCCAGTCTAACCTACTATTGGGAGGAATCAAGGTTACATTGCCAATTCCTCCTAGATTTTGTACGGCTCTACATTTATTGGGATGAGAGAGTAAATATGCATCTATTTTAGAAACTAAAGGAGCACCTTGTCCTCCTGCAGCAATATCGGCTGCTCGAAAATTGCTAACAGTAGGGCTACCAGTCAAATTAGCAATAACAGCTCCTCTTCCTAGTTGTAGACTATAACCTATCCCGATAGGCTGAGAGTTCCCCTGATCACAGATTGGTGGTTGATGATAAACAGTCTGACCATGAGAGCCAATTAATTCAGCTTTTGTTGAAATATTTTGAATATCCTGAGCTGCGATCGCGAACTGATTAGCGATCGCATTATCTAATTTAGTTAATTTCTCAACAGATAGAGCTTTTCCCCCACAAACCTCCAAGATCTCAGCTCTTAAATCGTAAGGATAATCAACAGTTTTCCCCTCCAGTAACTCCACTTGCAAATCGAGTTCTGTTCCCGTAATTTCCACTAAAGCAACATCTATGCCATCGACAGAAGTGCCACTCATTAAACCAATAACTTTCATCTGTTGTAGTTTGTCAATAAATCAATCTTGACCAAATCCTAGTTCAGAATATCGGCAGTGTCAGGGGAATTTGCCAGTTCGGCTAATCTTTCTTGTTGATCTTGCGAGATACAAGATTCAATAATATTGTCAATATCACCTTCTAAAGAATTGGCTAAGGCAAAGTTTTTCCCCAATCGATGATCGGTAATTCGATTATCTTTATAATTGTAAGTCCGGATTTTCTCAGAACGGGCTCCTGTGCCCACTTGTGATCGCCTCATGGAAGTTACCGCTTCTTGTTGTTCTGCTAGTTTAAGCTCATAAAGTTTGGCCCTTAAAATTTGCATTGCCCGTTCGCGGTTCTGCAACTGCGATCGCTCTTCCGTACAAAAAATACGAATTCCTGTTGGTTTATGAATCAAATCTACAGCTGTCTCCACCTTATTGACATTTTGTCCTCCAGCACCACCAGAACGAGCAGTTTTCATTTCAATGTCCTTGGGGTCAATTTTAATTTCGACATCATCAACTTCAGGCATAATCGCTACAGTAGCCGTGGAAGTATGAACCCTACCTCCTGCCTCAGTAACAGGAACTCTTTGTACCCGATGGACTCCTGCTTCAAATTTCAATTTGCTATAGACAGATTCACCCTGAATTTCCAGTATCGCCTCTTTAAAGCCTCCCATATCTGCTAGAGATTCACTTAGTAGTTTAACCGTCCATTTTTGGGTTTCTGCATATCTTGAGTACATTCGCACTAAATCCCCTGCCCAAATACTAGCTTCATCCCCACCAGTCCCGGCTCTAATTTCCAGCATGATATTTTTGTCATCATTGGGATCTCTAGGTAAAAGCAAGATTTTGAGCTTTTCTTCCAATTGAGGAATTTTTTCCTCCAATTCAGCAATTTCCATTGCTGCCATTTCTTTCATTTCAGGATCACTAGCTGCTTCTTTAAAAATCTCTTTAACTTCTGCTAACTCTTCTGTAGTCTGCTTCCATTGCTCATAGGTATTAACAGTTTCTTCTAGGGAAGAACGAGCTTTGGCAACTTTTTGCAATTCTTCGGGATTAGTCGCAATATCAGGATCTCCCAAGCGACGAGTTAATTCCTCAAAAGTTCGCTCTACAGATATAAGTTTTTCCAACAAATAGGTTTCAGCCATAATTCTTTGCGTCAGATAAATAACAAATAATAAAGAACCCAGCAGCCATAAAACTGACTACTGGGTCGATGATTTTCATTAAGAAGCTATTTTTCTTTATTGGAATCCCCATCACTCGCATCAAGCATGCCATACTTACGCAAGAAACGATCAACTCGACCTTCAGTATCGACAATTTTTTGGGTTCCTGTATAAAAGGGGTGGTTTCCTGACCAAACATCAACATGTATTTCGGGTTGAGTAGAGCCAACAGTCATGACAACCTGACCATTACAGATGACCTTAGCTTCAGGATACCAAGTAGGATGAATATCTGGTTTGGGCATGATTTTTTTCTTTAATCGCCTATATATGTATATATTATCGAAAAATTAACGTTTTGAGAATTGAGGTGCTTTACGCGCCTTATGTAAGCCATATTTTTTGCGTTCTTTACAGCGGGGATCGCGAGTTAAATACCCTTCTGTTTTTAGAGGCTGACGATTGTTAGGATCCTGTTGGCATAAAGCTCTCGCTACGCCTAGCTTAACAGCATCGGCTTGTCCATTTAGTCCGCCTCCATGGGCATTGACTAAAATATCATATTCATTTTCAAAACCCAAAGTTTCTAATGGGGCTTTTAGTCTCTGAATATAACCAGGAATTCGATTAAAGTAATCTTCCCCGGGCTTCTTATTTACAATAACTTTGCCGTCTCCAGGAACTAGACGTACTCTAGCGATCGCCGATTTACGACGCCCTGTTCCCCAATACATCACTCGATCTTGATTCTCAGTTCCTTCCATTAGTTAGCTCCTCCTGGAATAGTATTAATAGTTATAGTCTCTGGTTGCTGTGCCCCATGAGGATGCTCTGCTCCAACATGAACTTTCAGTTTGGTAAAAAGTTTCCGTCCTAAAGCGTTTTTGGGTAACATCCCTTTGACCGCTTTTTCGATAATGCGCTCGGGAATACGTTTTTGCAGCTGCTCAAAAGTTTCTTGTTTCATCCCACCTGGTCTTCCAGAATGACGACGGTAGAGTTTTTGCTGCTGTTTTCTACCAGTAACAATTACTTTTTCGGCATTAATAACTATGACAAAATCCCCTGTATCCATATGGGGAGTATAAGTTGGCTTCTTTTTCCCTCGCAAAATCATGGCGATTTCTGTTGCCAAACGACCTAAACGTTGATCTGTCGCATCAACTACATACCATTTTTGGTCTAAGGTTTCGGGAGTTGGTAAGGCTGTTTTAGTCATTTTCTTAGAGATTGGTAATTAGATTTTCTGCTATAACAATTTTATTGAGCTAAGACATACATGGGCTGGGTATCA
>JBCCYD010000186.1:0-11130 GCA_039190385.1 Cyanobacteria bacterium P01_F01_bin.143
CCACCAACTTTATTAGTTTGGATATAAAGAATTAGCAAAAACACGGTAGGAACTAGAACGAATAAGATAGTTGCAACAAAACCAAGATCATTAACTTCCATAGAACAGTAATACCTAAGTAACTTATAAATTGACGGATAACTCGACTGAGGAGAGCCTCAGCAAAGGAATGCACAAACGTGATAATTATTAGAATATCATTACTTAGGCTGTATGATTCATTACCGAAGATCATGGGTTTAAAGCCCCGCTCTTTAGAGCGTAATGCACAGATGTTATTAAATCTTTATATATCTAGCTTTCTAAAAATTGTATAATACTAACAAGTTCTCTAATACAGCTGAAGTATAGGGTTGAATTCACGAGTTGAGTCCGTAAAACTTCAGGCAATACCTGAGAGTGTAGCTGAGTAGTTTAGTTGGGAAAATACAAATCGCTAGGGGTGAAATCCAGGATTTAATAAGTTCTACGCATGCCTAAAGAAAGAAAACCAACTCTGGTCGTTTGAGGTCGAGCTATGCTGAGGTTTCCTCAGCTTATAGAATCGACCTGTTGGAGTAATCCAACTGGGAAGGGCATTTTCCAGTGTGAGAGTAGCTGTAAGACAAACGAGCGTTTGCTAGCTACGCCAGTATTGCAGAATCCTCTCGGCTTTAGTCAGAGGAGTATGTCAATTAGGTTGCATGATTCATTCGGTTATCGCAATTACTACCGTTCGGTCTTAACCCTTAGCCTTGCTCTTGAGTTTTGGTTTGGTCGCTATGCTCACTGAACCATTGACCATGGCTTGACAAGCTAAACGATAGTTATCTGGTTTTTTCTTAAGTTTGCGTTCCTCAGCAGCAGTTCGAGGAGAAAGATTTTCCATTCCTTCGACAATCTCGACTATACAGGCCCCACATTGACCGTAGCCGCCGCAGTTTGTCAATTTTCCCTTAAAAGTATAGATATCTATTTTATTCTGTAATGCTCTTTCCCGAAGATTTGCACCCATGGCAAAAACCACTTCTTTATCTTCTTTGACAAATTTGATACTGGACATGACTGCCGTTTTCATAACTTTAACTTTTTTATCATAATATTAAGAAATGATAAGAAATAATTACTCAAGAAGCAAGGGATCAATTAGGAAACGAAGACAATTCATCTAAGATTTAGCGAATCCTTAATCAAACTACGGGAATTGTGAAGTGAAACTGACTTCCTTGGTTTTCTCCTTCACTAGTTGCCCAAATTGTCCCGCCCATATTTTGAATAATTTGGCGGCAAATAGCCAGACCTAAACCAACTCCACTCACACTGCGGCGGAGATAGCTTTCTGATTGGGAAAAACGATCAAATACTGTTTCTAATTGTGATGGCTCAATGCCTCTTCCGGTGTCATAAACTACGATTTCTAACATTGGATTCAAGTCACTTTCGGGGTGATTGACTTCTGCCTTGATGGCAACTTTTCCTGTCTCGGGCGTAAATTTGCAGGCATTGTCTAATAATTTAACTAAAACTTCTACTAACCCTTCAGCATCTGCGGAAATTGGTGGAAGATCTTTTGGTAATTGGGCTTCAATTTTTGGTTTAGAGGAATTTTGATAAATTGTTTCTATACGACGTTTAGCTAGCGCGATCGCGTATTCCAATTGCAAGGGCTCGATTCGACAATAGGCATTACCAGTTTCTAGTTTAGAAAGAGTCAAGAAATCTTGAATTAATTGTCGCAATCTCTCGGTATCTGTCAGAGCAGTATTCAGCATTGCCGTTCTAATAGCTAAGGGCATATCTGGCTCTTCCGACAAGCTTTCGAGAAAAATCCGAATTGTTGATAGGGGAGTTCTTAGTTCATGCCCCACGATCGCAATTAGATTACTTTGAATTCTTTCAATTATTTCTAGTTGATGGTTTAATTCAACCAAATCAGTATAGGCACTAGCTTGCGCGATCGCGACCCCTACATTTGTCACCACAGCTTCTACTAAGGCTATATCTTCTGATTTCCATTTATAATCAGCTTCCCCACCATAATGAATCTCCAACATTCCCAAAAGATTATCTTGATAACGAATCGGCACCAATAACCAACTGCGAATTTGCGCCTCTTTTATTTTCTCTATTAACAATTCATTTTTTTTGATATAAGTATTGCTCTCCGCATTATCAATTGCCAAAGCAGAGTTAGTTGCTTGAGCTGCCACGAACAGAGGATTATTAGTCAATAACCATTGCTTACCAACCAAAGAATTCATGTCTGGATCAACAAATTCACACTCAATAATTACTGAACTATCTTGATCATTCAACCGATATAGTAAACAACGACAGTGAGGAAATAATTTTCCTAATTCATTAACTGTAATCTGCAAAACTTCTTGCGGATCTAGAGAACTACGTAAAGCAGAAGAAATAGAATTAATCAGTCTTTCTTTGCGTTCTGCGGTGGCAATAACCTGGTAAGCCTTGAATAATTTATATTGTCCTGCTTGCAAATAAGTGACTAATCTCTGGGTAAAAACCTCTAAATCTACTGATTGGCTTGCTAACAAAAACCTTTTTGCTGGATTTTTTAAGGTCAAATTATATAGCTCTCGGGTTTGCAGCAAATTATCAGCTAGTTCAGGACGAGAAGCTGCAATTTTTTCTAGTAACCATTTAGCGGCATTCTGGCAAATATTTCTTTCAAATGTCCAAAAAGCTTCAAATCTTTTACCTTGCTCGATAAAGCTATCATTTTCTCCTTGTTCCTGACCAATAACACAGGCAGTATATTGCTGACCAACAATAACTAGATGTCTTTCCTCGGTTAAAATATCGGTTGAGCTTAGATCTATAACCTTATAACTAGAATTCTGCTCTGTTATATTTCCCAGCTTTGATTGCTGAGCAGAATCGACGAAAATATAAATTTGATCTGTGATTTGCGAAATTTTCTGATAGCGACGCATTTTAGGATGAAAAAACTGTCCTAAACGAAAATTGGCAATGATGAGTGGCGCATCATCTCCTGCTAATACCAAATCTTCCATGGCACGACATAAAGCCATCAAAGGAGACTTAAAATACATTTGAGGTCGCAAATGGGAATAAGCTGCTACTAAATGCTTGAACAGGGATTTCGTTATAGTCACAAAGTTGTCTCGTGAAATGCTATGGAGTAAGCAGCGAAACGCAATAAAACGGAGTAAATCATAGTAAAACGCTCGGCTATTACCTAGTTTAAAACTAGTTACTTTTTAGTTTGAGTGAGTTAAGGTCATCACAAATGCTGGTCATTCTGCCTTAAATCTATCTAAACTACTAGGGGGTTACTCTTCACCCTGGCCTTTTCACTTGTCTTTAAATGCCTCAAATGTCTCGGATTAAACCAACCACGATCTATGGCATCATCTAAAGTAAGACCCCTTGAAAGTAAAAAGGATACAGTCCGCGTAATCAAAACTTTCCTCACTTCAACTGATTTCATATACACTGAAATCTCAGGATCAGTGGCTCTAACTTCAATATTACGTGCTGCATTACAATCAGCCTGAAATACCTCCCCATCAAAGGTGAAGAATTGATCTCCGTTTCTGGTACCGAGAAGTACCGAGTAACGGTGGTCAACCTGCGAGGTATAGGCGGCATTCACCACTGTTGTCAATGATTGACGACGGTAGGAAATCTCTTCGAGTGCTTTTTGTAGCGTTCCTCGGCACCATTCGGCTAAATTACGATTAACTTGCTTGGCTAATCTTTTTCCTTTAACCACAAAACTTAAATCTTCGGTAATCGCATGATTATATTGCTCAAAAAACTGATTGACACCATAGCGAACCATAGAATTTAAAGTAGCTCTTTTTCTATTTTCTCGCTTAATGTGTCTTTTTTTACCGAGATTACATTTGAATATATGTTCCTTGTTCTTTTTTAAGGCAATTTGATAAAGCTGATTTCTCCCCCGACCTCTGCTATGTCTTTTAGCTACTGAATCAGTCATTACTTGACCAATCTTATCGCCATAAACTACACCTTTACTATCAGTAAATGCCTCGGTAAAACCTTTATCTAATCCCGACTTTCCTTGTCCTATAGCTTTTTTTCGTTGTGCAATTTTCGGAAAATGTAATTTAACTTCACCTATTACATCATCGAAAATAATCTGAAATAATCCTGTCGGTGTAGTTCGACCTACTTTGAACAATAGAGTCAATTTTTCATATTTTCGCTTCCTTATTTGCTCCCCAGAAATCTTGACACTAATAACGTTCCTACTTACTCTTTTGACGACAGCTCCGTTTCCAATTCCCACACAGATCTGATTATTTACCCAGGAGTGACCCCGATGATATGCCGAGCGCATCCAACGATGCAATAATGGGTAATCCATCCATTGAAGAGTATTTAGTGACTGAGATAATTCTTTTCTAAAAGATGTATTTTCAACTACTTTTCCCCTGGGATCTTTTTCGGGTTTAAAAGTTCGATAGATTTTTTTGATGACTGCTGTTTTTGCTGCTTCTTGTGATGCCTGAATCTCATTAATTACTCTTTCAAATGTTTTTTGCCATTGTTTTTGGTCTAATTTGTATTTATCGGGAGGATTGGTTTTGTGAAAGTCTTTATAGAGTTTTTGATGTGAGATTCCCCAGCATTGAAGCGAACCGAACTTATTCCAGATATCAGAACGTAGACGACCGGCACGACGCGCCATTTCTCTAGCTTTTTCGACATCACCCCCCACACAGTAGCCGATTCTCGTCACCGCATATTCTGTTTTGTGATCAATTTTCTTCCGTGCCATGAAGTTAGATTACAGGGGTTAAGTACCTTGGACGTCCATTTTACTACTTTTTGCCCCGTTTTACTCCTATTTACTGCTATTTAATTGCTAGACAAGATGGAAATTACAATTTCATGCAATCACCTCATATATCATTAATACTAATTATCAAAGTCTTATGACAGAAAAGCTGATGAATCTATACAATATTCTTACTTAATGTATAGTTTCCAAAATTTGGCACCCTGATTTTAGTATTGCTTGCTACATTTTCTGTTAATTTATTCATAGTAGCGGGATAGAATTTCACTCTTTCCAAAATCGTATTGTCTAGACGAGCTTGCTGGAAAATGTCGTCGGAGACGGATGCTCCAGTCAAGTTGGCCTCGGATAAATTGGTGCCATTTAAGTTTGCTCCTTGTAGATTGGCATAACTCAAATCGGCTTTTCTGAAATTTGCTTGGGATAAGTCTGCTCCTCGAAGATCACAAAGTCTTAGGTCTGAACCTTTGAATTGTGCTTTTTGAGCTTTAGTTTGGTTTAAATTTGCTCGAATCATGATGGCTTGATTTAATTTCGCTTTGAGGAGGTTAGCGGATCTTAAATCTGCTCGCCAGAGGGTTGCGCCTGTCAAATCACATTTACATAGGTCACTGTCTCGAAAACTTGTTTGGCTCAAGTTACTATAGGCAAAACTGGAGCACCAAAATTCTGCTTCTGCTAAATTAGCTTCACTGAGATTGGCTAATTTGAGGTCAGTCCAAGCAAAATAGCGCTCGCACTGCTCATAAAGTTTTTGTAACTGGCAAGCTCTCATGTAGTTTCTGTAGTATTTTGATTAGAAGTAATTTTTGCGATTTATGAGAAGATTAGACTATAGCTTAATACTTTTTTACAAAGACAGAAAAATTCTTAATTATTTTTTAATAATTTAATTTTTTCGAATATCCTATCTATTTAAATTCTCCAAAATTATAGGTTTTCTCGGAAAAAAATAGTTCTGTTTGTTTTTGGGAAATTTGAGTCAAGACTAACTATATTTCTGGCATAAGTTATGGATTGATTTTGGTCCACAGATGAACACAGATAAACACGGATATTATTTTTTATTAATCGACCTTTTCCAAAGCCCTTTTATTCTACTTGTTGGGTATTGCTGAATCCAAATATGAATTTATCTCACGCAAAGATGCAGAGAGTAGAAATTGCAATTAACCTATTTTTTTATTTCATGTTTTAAATTAACAACATTTTATTTCGCAACGTCTAAAATTCCTTTCAAGGGATTGCTGGCTTTGCGTTCTTTATCTTGTCCATAGCGCCATAATGCGGTGCAAGTCCCGAAGACTATGAGCCAGATTAGAGTAGTATATTGCCAGGTGAGATATCGCAACATAAATAGAGTTGAGAAGATGACCATAATGGGAAATGAGCAGAAATAGGGTAAAGCAAAAATTGCTAAAAATCGTAAAGAATCTATTTGAGTTTTGGCTCTATCAAAAAATCCTAGTCCCATACCTAAAGGGACAAGATTAACAGCAGCAAAAGCAATAGGAAAATAATCAATGCCCATTGGATAAGTAGTCATAAAAGACAAAACAGATACCATAGCTGCAATCAAAGCAACTTCATAAAGAGCAACAGTATTAGCAGCAACAACAGCACCAGCACCAGCCACAACACCAAGAAGAATGCCACCCAAAAAAGCACCTATAAAAGATTCAAAGCTATCTCTAATAGTTCCAACATCAGCAACTACACTAGCCGTATAAGCAACAACAGAAGAAATAGCGAAATCACCACTACTATCATCATCAACGACAGATTTGTAAAAGAGTGAAACATTAACCCAGACTAGATCACCTCTAAGCAATCGCTGTATTTCCTTTCCAAAAGTTACAATTCCCAATAAACCAAACTGCATAAAAGCTTTTGGTTCAAATCTTTCTTCAATTCCTTGGCATAAAGAAAACCAGAATATCAATATTAAATAAATTGCTAATCCCAGAAATCCATTAAGCCAATTACCAGACTGAAGAAAAATTAATATAATAATTTCTGCAATGGCAACCAAAGAAGTAATAAAAACTACAGCTAAAACTAATAGATAATGACAGCTACGTTGAAATTGATACGTAATATCTAAATATAAATTATGCCAATCAAAAATAGTGGGATGACGTTGATTAATGACACGACCTAGTAAATCTAGTTCCAATTTTGGTTCCAAGCTAGATAATAATTTTCCCCAAGGACTGTTAGACAATTGAGTACCTAAAATTTTATTAATCTGTTCTGTAATTTTCACCTCAATTTCAGGAGTTTGTTTTTGTTGTTCTAAGAGGTAGTCTGCTCGTGAATTCCATTCAATATTATTTTGAACATTTACTAGGTTTCGAATTAGAAGTAAAGGAATAATTAAGCGAGGATCAAGTTTTGGTATAGGGTTAGGGATAGATTCAGTTTGTGTTTTATCTAACAAATAGACAATCCTTCCCGCAATTATTGATAAGCTTTCATTTAAAGAATCATTGAATGGTTGCCAAATCCAATCTAAATATTCAGTATTATTTTTCTGTTGTGCTGTTAATTCAAAATCTTGTAGAGTTTCAATAATATCATTTTGAGTAAATAATTCTGCTAAACCCAAAGCTGTATTAAAGCGCAAAGATTCATCATGATGCCAAAGGAAAGGTACTAAAGCATTAGCAGAGACTGGTGTAGCTATTTTAGTTAAATCTTGGATGAATTCTGGATTTCCTAAGTCAGCTAAAGTACCCATTTGGGGAACGGCAAGATCTCCCATTCTTACTAAAGCTTCTCTAGTGGTTTCTAAGCAACTTTTGTGAGCATCTAACTGATCATCATCTGATAAAGTTTCACAGTAATCTTTTTTCTTCCTATATCCTTGGATAAGTATTGGGACTGCTTGAGGTAAATTAGTAAAAGATAGAGCTTTTGCCGAAGCTTTTTGATGTAATAAATTGGAATTATTATTAAGAGATACTTCTAAAAATTCAAAAATAGATCTCCCTCGACTATTTTCTCGTAAATCAGCCGCTACAGCTCCAAACGCTTTTGCTAAATCATCATCCTCATTTGCTTTCTCTAAATGCTGTTTAAAATAATCAATAATTTCATCAGCTAAAGCTTGATCTACTTCCTTCGCATCAGCCAAGCATTCAAAACCTGTCAAAGTATCATGTTGATAAATTTGCCTAATTAATGATGTTTTGTTTCCCACTAAACCACACCAAAGTTTTACCGTTTCTCGCCAAGTCGCAATATCTTGTTTAAATCTATTTACTAATTCAGTTTCTTTATTAGCTAAAGCCTCGGCGGCAAAATATTCCTGCAATGTTAGATGAGAAAATTGATAAACTTGTCCACCATCAATAGGAAGTAATAAACCACTACGATCTATTATTTCATCTAAAATTGCTTGAGTATCTCTTTCAGGATTTAAGTTAAGATCAGGCAGTAAAACTCGAATTTGAGCTAAAACTTGTTCATACTCAATATTACGACGATCGCGTTCCTGTAACTTAGCATTATCCTGGGCATATAACGCCAATTTTTGTAAAACTCTCCGTTTATGAATCGCTTCAAATTGATTGTTGATTTGTTTTTCTTCATCTATTAATTTCAGCAAACGAGTAACAGATTCTTCATAAAATGATGCCCGTGAATGCGGCAAGACAAAAGATGTATCGGCGTAAAGATAGGCAATAATTGTTAATAACAAAGGATTGCGTGCTAAAGCAATAATTTGAGGGCGATCACGTAAAGTAGAAATTAATTGATCGATAGATTTTTCTGGTGGGAATTCTGGTTCCCATGCCTTTAAAAAAATACGAATCTGGCGATCGCTAAATTCAACAATCTCTAAAGTCTGCTCAACGTTATTAACAAATTGATTGTTATAAACAGCACTACGACAAGTAATAATGACAGGGCAATTTTCGTAGGTATCTAATAAATTTTTAATTAATTTAATAACTTTGTCTCGAACATTGCTATTAACTTCATCCAAGCCATCTAGCAATAACATCAAATTGCCATTGCCTAAAGCTTGGCTAACAAATTTAGTGGCATCAGGAAAATCTTCTCGCCTGAAAGCTCCTACTAACTTCTCTTGAAATTTTTCTAAAGTAAATTCTTGTAATTCATTCAGACGATTTAATTCAAATAAAACTGGTGTGATTTTAGTTGCTATTTTGGTTGATTTCTCGTCTGCCCAAGAAAATGCTAAATATTTTAATAACATTGATTTCCCCGAGCCTGGACTACCTTTAATCATCAAACGAGAATATTTGCTAATAGCATCAAAAGCATCAATTTGGCTATTGCTCGATTTTCCTGAAACTTTTAATGGTACAAAAATATCACGCATTTCCAGAGGCCGATTGGGACGAAAAGGAATTTTTAATTGTCGATATTTTTTAATTAGAGATTCTCGATATCTTTTTAAAGAAAATGACCAGAAAAACTTTAAACCAGAAACTCGATTGTAGAGCCAATATCCAGTTTTATTAGAAAAGTTCTCTAGCCAATTTTTTAATTTTCCTCCCCAAATGGCTATGATTGCGGCAGCACCCCAGCCTAAGAATTGAAGTAAGTTGTCAATAATTAATTGTCTAAGATCAGTGTTTGGTTTTTCCTGATTTTTTATTTCTTGTAATCGAGTAAATTCATTTTCATAAATATTAGCAATTTCTGGTGCAGTTAAACCAACTGTATTCTGCTGATAAAGTTGAATCACCAACGAAGTATCCAGCGGCTTATCATTCTTGACATGGCGATCTGCAAAATCTTTTATTTCCTGGATTAAAATTTCGCGATCGCTCTGTTGAGGAGTCTGGGAATAAATCGGCAAGAACAACCCTAACCAAACTGAGATTGTCAGAGATAGCGCAAAAACACTAGCCAATCTTAGTTTCCTGAAACGTTTTAGAGAAAGCTTGTCCCAGAACCGAATAGATTTAAACACAATGAATATAACCAGACTTTCAAGAATGTTATCTCTTGATTATAGCGGTCGCTATGTTTCAAATCAATACCATCAACTCATTGACCAAGACAGCCCAAACTAATTAATGCAGTACCGTAAGCAGCTTCCGCATATTTGGCAGATATCACAGGAACTTGCAAATGTCGCTGAGCTATAAAATTCCAGACATTATTTTTTGCCCCACCACCAGCACGATAAACACGAGTTAATTTACTAGCCCCCAATTCTTGTAATCTTTGATAACCTAAAGCTTCGATGCGCGCCATGCTCTCTAGTAAACCGTGAAGAAATTCCACAGGATCATCGGGACGAGGTTCAAGCTGCGGCAGGAGATCAGGATCATTCACCGGAAAGCGATCGCCTTTACTTAATAGAGGATAATATTCCAGATTACTAGTCAGATTAGGATTGATTTGCTGCGAGAGAGTAACTAATTCGCGATCGCTGAAAAAATGTTTTAAGACTGCCCCACCCGTATTAGAAGCACCACCAGTTAACCATAAATTGCCCAAACGATGACTATAAATACCATAGCTACTATTTTCAACTTTGGTGGTACTCAGCAACTTTAAAACTAGAGTCGAACCCACAGAAGTGACAGCTTCTCCTGGTTGGTTAGCCCCACTAGCTAAAAATGCAGCAATACTATCGGTTGTTCCAGCACGAACCAGACAATCATGAGGTAGATCAAAGCGATCTCTAATCTGAGGTTGAATTTCCGCGATCGCACTACCAGGAGCAACTATTTGCGGCAACAGCTCACGACAATCGAGATTTTCTAACCAGCTCGGATAACAGAAATTGTCCACATCGTAACCAAGTTTGAGCGCGTTATGATAATCGCTAATTCCCAATTTGCCATGAAGTAAAAAACCCAACCAATCAGCTTGATGGAGTAGATAGGCCGCTTGAGAAAAGATAGTTTGCTTCTGCCACCATAAAAGTTTTGCCAAGCTCGAAGTTGCGCTGATAACAACATGATTAGCAGGGGCAATTTCTTTAATTTGTTCTAAAACCGTTACGCCTCTGTTGTCGTTATAGAGAATGGGGTTGTCAAGAGGAGTTCCCACGCGATCGCATAACAAGACAGTAGAGGAAGTGCCATTAATCGCGATCGCCCTAATTTCTTTTCTAATCTCAATTGGTATCTGCTCCAGCAAAGAATACAATGCCCTTTGCCAAATATCAGCTAAATTCTCTGATACTGAATTGTTAAAAGGATATTTTACTTGAGCAACAATTGTCTGGGCTTGATCTATCGCGATCGCTCTCGCCCCAGAAGTACCAAAATCAATTCCTAAATAGTAGTTCAAAATAAAGTCAGAAGTCAGAAATCAGAAGTCAAAAGTCAGAAGTTAAATAATTTAAA
>JBCCYD010000187.1:0-11127 GCA_039190385.1 Cyanobacteria bacterium P01_F01_bin.143
ATGTCAAGCTCTAATTGCTCTTAAGTAAATTTATTTAAATCAAAAAAGTCTTGTAACCATTGTCAAATAAGGTATGCAGGGATCGAAATCTTTTTGCATTTTTTACTTTTTTTATTCTCAAAACTTTTAATAATCTTCCTTCTTACAACTTTATGAGTATTTATGAGCCTTCATTAAATGACTCAGATCAGAAATATGACAAAACTTTTTAACAGTGCGATCACTTGCTGCAAGTAGCGCGATCTCGCTTCAGATTAAACGACAAAAAACCTTGGCATTTAAACCAAGGTCGAGCAGGAGAAAACCAATGTTGATGAGGAGATTGTTGTTTCGCTAAGTCGTCTTAAGTAATTAGCTCACACCAAAAGAAATTAAAACTGTAGCCGTGACAACTAGAGCAGCAACAGCACCTTGAACGATGTAGCGACGTTGTTCATACACTGCTGGATAATCAGCAAGATACATGGAGGTTTCAACAGCGTAGTTGTTAAGAGTTCCGTTATCGAGTTGAGTAGTGTACATAGGGCGTTACCTCTGTTTGTTACTTGTCCATGTAAATAAATGTAACAGTAATTTTAAGAAAGGTAAATAGTGTTTGACAAAATAAATTTTATACCCATGATTGTCTTGGCTTATCATAGAGCGCTAAAGCCTTGTCTCTAAAGGAATCGAGGGATCAATAGATGAGATATTTTTGATTGTGAATAATTGAAAGTTTGTAACAAAACGCGATCGCCAGTTGTCAGTAGCGCGATCGCATGTTGGTTGTACCCTAAATATAAACCTTCTATACAGTTGCTCAAAGCTAGACTTGTCTCAGCAGACTGACAAATTGTTCCCGACTTAGCTCAGCATCTCGTAGAATTTTCCGCAATAATCCCTTACCAAGATCTTGACCAGAATGAACTGGTACAGTCACTACTCTTCCGTCCGGATGTTTTAATCTCACATGACTCCCACGCTGACGGATGACTTCAAAACCAATCTTTTCCAACACAGCAATTAATTTTTCCGCTTTAACAGACGGCAACTTTGGCATCAGATAGTGACCTTTTGAACACCAACAAATTCTGTAAAGTCATTGAATTCTTCTTCTTCTAAACACATCTCGATAACTTCTTTCATATTTTCTAAAAGCTCATCGATAGTTTTACCTTGACTATAACAAGCGGTTAACTGTGGTACTTCCCCAATGAATATTCCATCCTCATCTTGTTCGACTATCACATAAAAGTCGCGTTTATTATTCATAATCACTATTAATATTGCTTATATTCTCTTAATCCTATCCCATTGTGCGCTCGAAGATTTTCACCGAATTTACCCCTAATATTGGCAACAGGCGATCGCATTTCAGATTAAACAACAAAAAACCTTGGCGTTTAAACCATAAAATCGATAATTTCTGGCATTGTCGATAAGTTTCCTCTACCGCCTATGCGTTGAGCATTGATCGCAGCTGCGGCAGTTGCTCGTTGGGCAGATTCTCTCAATGTGAACCCAGAAACAAGACAAAACAAAAAAACACCATGATAAACATCTCCGCAACCAGTGGTATCAATAACCTTATCCAGTTGAAAAGCAGGTTGATGGAAATTTTCTGCTTGCTTGCTAAAAATATAGCTGCCGCGATCGCCATCGGTAATTACAACCAGTTCAGATCCTTGATCGAGAAAAGATTGAGCAGCATTTTGAATATTGCTTGTTTTGGTATATTTCTCAGCAAAATCTCTGGCAACAATACAAATATCGATTAGTGGTATAAGAGGATCCAATTCGTCACGATAACGACCACCTCCTCCATCAAAAGAAATCTTGACTCCATGTTCTTTGGCTAAGCGACATGCTTTCAGGCAATATTGAAGATGTCTGCCATTGAGATGTAGGATTTTAGCTTTTTTGATGATTTCTAAAGAAAAGTCATTGTCTATCAATTCTGGTGTATTACCTGGACGATAGGCGATCGCCCTTTTGCCATCACCTTCTCTGATCCAAACAGACGCGATCGCAGATGTGGTGCCGGGTGTAATTTGAATATGTTTTGTCTCAACACCGTAATTGTTAAATTCTTCGAGGATAGATTGACCAACAAAATCATCTCCCAGGGAATCTATCATAGCTACTTTAGCTCCCAATTTAGCTGCGGCGACAAGAGCTGTGGCAACTGGGCCCCCTCCTTGAAATTTGGCATTAATTGCTTGTTGAACGCTGTCTTCAGAAGGAAACTCTTTAACGATTGTCAGGATATCCAATGTGGAAACCCCAATTCCTACTATGTCGTAATTCATAAGTAATAGCTTAAGCTAATTTATTAGCAGTTATAGTTTCGAAGTTAACTTGAGTTGTCTCGGCATTAGAATCGATAAAGTTTAACTTTTCAAAACCAATAACTTGACCATCTTTGTTTTTCATTAAAATTATTTCATTTCCTGTCTCTTCGACCTCATATTCCTCCTCTGGTTCGCCAAACCAAACAACTAAAGTATTACCAACGCGATCAGGCAAAGCCTGGCACTTCGTGATCGTGAAAAACTTTTACTTTTGCCATATTTTTGTTCTTTTTTTATTAAAGACTACTTTCTTTTATAAGTTTAGTAAATCTTTGACTACCTAAGCTTACGACGATAAAAGTAATCAAACTAACAAAAAATGTCACAGTTGTGCTGCCAATAGGAATAGGCATTATATCTAAAGTAATAATAATATTAGTCAAACACAAAGTTAATAAGCCCAGAAACATTGCACTAATTACCCCAATTTTAGTACTCCTTTTCCAACTAAAAACACCAATAGTTGGCCATAAAAGGAGAGTTGCCACAGTTGCCCCAAAAGTAACTAAAGGAGCAAGAGAGCCTCGTCCAATTGACGATAAAGTTAAGACTACTGCCAGAATTAGAGTAATCACAGAAATAGCTTGAGCTAATTTATATTCTGCTTTTTCCGAAAGAGGATTGGGTAAAAATTTTTCTACAATATCGCGAGTAAAAATTGAGGCGACAGAAAGTAAAATACTATCAATAGAACTCATGCCACAAGCAAAGACTGCTACCACAATCAAGGCTCCTCCCAAGGGAAAATTGAGATTAAACATTTCTGCTACTAGGCGATCGCTATCCTGAATTTGACCATATAACATCGCTGTTCCCATAACTCCCATAAGCAGTAAAGCAATTTTCACACCAAACCCAACCGCAAAATTCCAGGTAGCAGCATCTTTGACAATCTTTTCGGATCTTCCCATCATTGTTCTTTGGAAAATTTGTGGCCAGAGAAAATAAGCGAAAGACCAGGAAAAAACTTGCTCGAAAAATACTGGGGTATTGCCTCGGTTGAAAACCAATTTTTCAGGAATAACTTCAGTTAAAGTGACAAATCCTGTAGTAAGACCGCCTGCCCAAATAGTAAATAAAACAGCACTAGCAATAATTAAAGTGAGAAAAAATAATCCTTGAATAACATCTGTCCAAATAACAGCTCTCGCCCCACCAAAAAATACATAAATACCTGTAGAAATTGCTAATAATAATACTGCTTGTTCATAGGTAATGACGTGATTAGTTGCTGAGGAAAAAACTTTGCCCACAGCTACAAATTGCACAATTAAAAAAGGAAATACGGAAACTAAACCAATGATCACAGTTAGAGCATAAATTACTGGAGATTTATAGTGATTGCCAAAAAGTTCTGCTTGGGTGATGATATTTTCTGCTTTAGCTTTTTTCCAGATGAGAGGGCCAAAATACCATGTTAACCAACATGCGATCGCCAGGGCAATAACTGTTTGTCCAAATAAAATACCGCCTCGATAGACAAAAGCGGGAGCGGCAGTTAAAGCTAAACCATTGATTTTAGTTGCAGTCAAGGTACCAATGAGAGCAATTAGCCCGGTGTTGCGACCAGCGACAAAATAATCTTCAACGGTTTCTTTGCTAGAGCGATGAGCGAAATAGCCGACAACTTTAATTATGACTAGATAGATAATGATCAGCGCGATCGTCAAAGTGGAAATTGAGGGCATTGAATAAGTAATAAGTAATGAGTAATAAGTAAGAGTTAAAGGTTCAATAGATTATTTTAGGTTTGTTTCGGCATCAAGAAATTATTAGTTCAATATGCTTAATAGCTGCTCAATTTTTCTAAACTTTCTTTCGCAGTAGCACGGACGATTCGATTGCTATCTTGAGCTAATATTTCTAAAGTATCTCTGAGCGTGTTTTGATTTTGAGCTATGGCATATCTTTCTAGCCAAGATATTGAGTCACTATGTTCAGTTAAGACAAAACTCGCCGCATAATCGCTGAATAAAAGAGCTAGGCGACTCAATGATGGTGTTTCAAATTTGGCAAAGTTCTTAAAGATGAGTTTTTTTATTTCGTAGGTACATTTAGGGTTTGCTGAAACAGATCCACGAACTAAATCATCTCGATCATTAGCAAGTTGTTCTAATATACTGATTGGTGTATTGTGATTTTTAGCTACAAAAAAACGAACCTCAATATCAGAATCATTTGCCAAATTTTTTAGAATATTTGATGATGCACTGGGATTTTCAGCTATGCTTCTACGAACTGAATCGATAGAATCATTAGCAAGTGATTGAAGTATATCTTGTGTCGTACTAGGATTCTTAGCAACATTTTCTCGCACAGCAGGACTAGAGTTCGTAGAAAGAAAGTTTAAAATTTTTGCAGATGAGCTAGGATTCTCTGCTAAATATTGATGAATCAGATTAGAGTTACTAGAATCAGCAGCGAGAAATTCTAGTATTCGTAATGGTGTACTCGAATTTTTTGCCACCCCATTAATAACTACAGTATCGGGATCATTTGCAAGTAAGTCTAAAATGCTTACTGGTGTACTAGGATTTTCAGCTACACGATATCGAACCCAGCGATCAGAATCATTAGCAAGTAATTCAAGTATACTCGGTGTTAAGCCAATATTTTCTGCCAAGTATCGGCGTTTACTTTTACTGGGATCTTTGGCGAAAGATTCAAGAATTTTCACTGGTGTATTTGGGTTTTTTGCAACAAGCTCACTAACCTGAAAATTATCATCATTAGCTAGTATTTTAAGTTTATCTTTCGGTGTATTGGGGTTTCCTGCTACCCACATACGAACTCTCTCACTTGAATCACTAGCTAGTATTGCGAGTTTATTTGTTGTGGTTTTAGTATTTTGAGCTACCCACATACGAACGCTCTCACTTGGATCTTCAGCAAGTG
This sequence comes from Cyanobacteria bacterium P01_F01_bin.143, assembly GCA_039190385.1. GTDB lineage: Bacteria > Cyanobacteriota > Cyanobacteriia > Cyanobacteriales > Xenococcaceae > Xenococcus. Next base: position 5,226 of record JBCCYD010000187.1, read on the forward strand.
ATTCTATTATTTCAACGGTAGTGTTCGGATTGCCAATTACATCCCTACGAACCATGTAATTGCGATCGCGTGATAAAAGTTCGAGTATATCCAGTGGAGTATTGGGATTTCCTGCAACACTGTTACGAATCCAACGAGTGGGATCATGTCCCAGTTGTCTTAACCAAGTTTTGGTTGTGTTGGGATTTTTTCCTAAATTGTTTCTAAATTCTAAATTTTCTAAAATTACAGGAGGAATGAACTCAAGAAAGTTAGTTAATAATTCAGAATAAATGAACACTTTATTAAATTCTTCTTCATTAAAGTAATTATCTAGAATATCATATTTAATAGGTGTTTCTCGAATTATTATAGCTGCTTCCTCATGCCATCCTTCTGACATTTCTCCTGATATAGCAACGTTCATTTTTGCCATGTATGCTATGATTTTGTCCTGATGGTTAGCGGCATAATTCAATAAGAATTCTGGGACTTGCGGTTGTTGAATTAGACTAGCTAAAGTGTCTGAAGCAATATGTTCTACACTTTTTAAATCTTCTAATGTTAAACGCGAGAAAATAGGGTTATTTAATAGCTCTCGTGGAAAGTAATCGCCTATCACAAAAAGTTTTATTATAGGAGTGTTAGGATTGCCAGCTATGGCTTTTCTGACAGCTTTGCTATCATAATGTGCTAGTTTTCCTAATAAATCTGGTGGTGCTGCGATATTTTGCGCCACTGCTTCTGCTAGCTTATCGCTAAGGCTAGCTAATTCCTGCAAACGCTCTTTTGGGGTGTTTTCGCGTCTTGCTTCTGCTATGAGATCGGCAACATTCTTAATTTCTTCCATAATTAAGAGATTATAGCGTTGCTTTTTCTTTGCGATCTATACTAATTCACACCAGACGTATAGTAGTTGCCAAAATCAAAATAATTAAAATGGGAAAAACCCGATAAAATTCTAACTACAACGAGAAAATGCAAAATTAATATTCATGATGAAGGTAATTCACGGAACTTGGATACCAGATGCTGAGGACAACTATATTCAGCCAGGTTCATTTTATCTGTGGGTTGAGACTTTACCTAGCGCCAGACGAAAGAAGAAAAGCCAGCACCAAATTCATCCAGCCCATTTATCTAGAGATAAGTTAGAAGCATTTTTAAGTCAAGAATTAGGCATTAAAGATCCGTCGTTAAATATTCAACAAAGAATAATATCCCGATATTTTGCCTTACCAACCGCCAACAATAAACCGCTTCCCTCTCCAGAATTAATCAGGTATTTAGAAGTCGAAATTTCCGAAGAATACGAGGAATTTCAATATTGGCAAATTGACTGCTATAAAACAGTAACTACCGTTAAAACCAATTCCTATGCTACTGCCCAAGCTATTAATATAATCAGACTGTTACAAGATATTCATTTTCTTGCCCTATACAATGCTCAAGAAATTCAACTAGGCTCAGATTTATTATTTTGGTATCACTACACCCAAGCTTTTAAAGAAATAATTCTCAAAGATCAATATATTCCTGCTTTAAAATATCGAGAAATTGAAAAAGCCAAAACTAAAAGTAAGAAAAAAGAGCAATCATCAAAACCCTTTGAAATCTATGCTACTTGGTCAATAATCTCCGAACAATATGAAGCAAATATAGACAAATATCTCGAATATATCCCTCTAATTTGTCTAGCAGGAGCCAACTCTCCCGGTGAAGATCCTGATTTTTTTACGCCCGAAACATTATTGCGTCACTTCAGTGAATATCTGCTGCAAGATTTAGTGACACGCACGCCGTCTACCGCAGCATTTGATAAAAAAATTGCTGATTCGTTAGTTCACTATTGTTTTTATCCTCAACAACATAATCCCTTAACTAGTAATGCCAATTTAGAAGAATATCAGCAATGGTTAGCCTGGAAACAGAAAATTACCCACACAACCCACAACTCAAACTTCAACTTATGCTTCCAATTACATTCGGCAGATCCGGACACTGTAGATAATTGGCAGATTCAGTTTTTAGTGGCCGATAAAAAAGATCCTTCTTTAAAACTAGATCTAGGTGATTACTGGTTAATGGATAAACAGGCAAAAACTGGAGTTCAAAAACAATTTGGTACCGATTTTGAAACAAATTTGCTGATAAATTTAGGCTATGCCGCGAGAATGTATCCTAAATTATGGCAAGGTATGGAAACAGCACAACCAGATAGTTTAATGCTGACCTTAATCGAAGCCTTTGAATTCCTCAAGGAACATGCCTGGGTATTAGAAGATGCGGGATTTAAGATTATTGTGCCTGCTTGGTATACTCCTGCTGGTCGCCGTCGAGCTAAAATGCGGCTGAAAGCATCTAGTAGTGGAAAATCTGAGACAAAAACAGCGAATAAGGGCTATTTTAGGCTTGATTCCTTAGTTGAGTATCAATATGAACTAGCAATTGGTGAAGAGAAAATTAGTAAAACGGAATGGCAACAATTAGTTAATGCCAAGACTCCTTTAGTTCATTTTCGCGAACAATGGATGGAATTAGACCGCGATAAGATGCAAGAATTTCTGGAATTTTGGCAGTCTCATGGCGAGGAGAAACCCAAAATGACTATGTTGGAATTTCTGCAACGTAGTGGTTCAGCTGGAGATGATTGGGAAGTTGAACATGATGATTTTCTCTCGGAGATGATGTCGAAATTTGAAGATAAAAGTAAGTTTGAACCGATTGAAGATTTAGAAGAATTTCAGGGTACTTTGCGAGAATATCAAAAGCGAGGTGTTTCCTGGTTAAGTTATTTGGAACAATTGGGATTAAATGGTTGTTTAGCTGATGATATGGGATTGGGTAAAACTGTACAAGTGATTGCTAGGCTTGTTCAAGAAAGAGAGTTTGCGGGTTCAGTTCCTCCGACTTTATTAATTGCACCTACTTCTGTGGTAGGTAATTGGCTCAGAGAAATAGCTAAATTTGCAACCCATCTCCATGCTAGGGTTCATCACGGCAGCGATCGCATTAAAGATCTAGCAAAATTTAAAACTGATTGTTCAAAACAAGATGTAATTATCACCTCTTTTACCTTGGCACGCAAGGATATCAAACTATTAAGCAGCCTGGAATGGCAACGCATTGTCTTAGATGAAGCCCAAAATATTAAAAATCCCCAAGCTGCTCAAACCAAAGCGATCCTAAAACTTTCGGCCAAACATCGTTTAGCTTTAACGGGAACTCCGGTAGAAAACCGTCTGTTGGATTTATGGTCGATATTTAATTTTCTTAATCCTGGTTACTTGGGAAAAAAGGCTCAATTTCGTAAATCTTTTGAGATTCCGATTCAAAGAGATAATAATAAAATTCAATCAACTACTCTCAAGAAATTAGTCGAACCTCTAATATTAAGACGAGTAAAAACTGATAAATCAATTATTAGTGATTTACCCGATAAAGTTGAACAAAAGCTATATACTAATCTAACTAAAGAACAGGCTTCTCTTTATGAGGCTGTGGTGAAAGATGTCGATGATAAAATTCAAAATACGGAAGGCATTGAGCGCAAAGGATTGATTTTATCGACTCTGATGAAGTTAAAACAAATTTGTAATCATCCTGCCCAATTTCTTCAAGATGGAAGTGATTTTTTACCGGGTCGTTCTCATAAGTTGAGTCGGTTGGCGGAGATGGTAGAGGAGGCGATCGCGGAGGGAGAAAGCATTTTGATTTTTAGTCAATTTACCGAAATCTGTGAGAGTTTGGAAAAACATTTGAAGCAATCTTTGCGTTGCAATACTTATTATCTTCATGGGGGAACATCTCAGAAACGTCGGGAAAGAATGATTGCGCAATTTCAGGCGGTTGAAACGGAACCTTCAGTGTTTGTGCTTTCTCTTAAAGCTGGGGGTGTGGGGATTACGTTGACTAAAGCTAATCATGTATTTCATTTTGACCGTTGGTGGAATCCTGCAGTAGAAGATCAGGCAACGGATCGGGCTTTTCGGATTGGGCAGGAGAAGAATGTTTTTGTCCATAAGTTTGTGGCCATTGGGACTTTGGAGGAGAAAATAGATCAAATGATTGAGGATAAGAAAAGGGTTGCTGATGCGGTGATTGGGAGTGATGAATCTTGGTTAACGGAGTTGGATAATGATGCTTTTAAAGAATTAATTGCTTTGAATAAAACTGCAATTTTAGATTAAAAAACAACTTGATTATATATTTTAAAAAATAAATTATGGCTAAATTTAGTAGAACTTGGTGGGGAAAAGTTTTTATTGAAGCATTAGAATCTTTGACTGATTCTGGAAGATTACAAAGAGGACGTTCCTATGCCAAAGGGGGAAAAGTTAAAAGCTTTGATATTGATGGTAATCGGATTACTGCTGTGGTTAGAGGGTCAGTCAATCCCTATTTTGGGGTTTATAAGGAACCAACTTATATAACTTCTATTGAAATTACAGCGATCGCGGAAGACCAGTGGGATTTGATTATCGATAAATTAGCCTCAAAAGCTAGTGTCATTTCTCGATTGTTATTAAACGAAGTACCGGAAAATATTGAGTCTAGTTTTTCGGAGTTGGGGTTCCATTTGTTGCCTCATGATAGCGGAGATTTTAACACCCGATGTTCTTGTCCCGATTATGCAAATCCTTGTAAACATATTGCAGGTGTTTATTATTTGGTGGCGGCACAATTGGATGAAAATCCTTTTTTGTTATTTGAGTTGCGAGGATTATCTAAGTCAGAGTTACAGAAAAAACTGGCGCAAACACCTTTGGGGAAGGTTCTTTCAGAAGAATTAAATGCTAAAGAAGTTGCGGTGGAGCTTTCTGATTCTTTGTATACGAAGGTGGAAAAGCGATCGCGCAAAGAGCAAATTAGTGCTAGAGAATTTTGGTTAGGGACGAAGAGATTACCTCAAACAGTTGATGTGCCAACGGCGAATAGTGTTCCCGCGATCGCGATTAAGAAAGAAGGGGATTTTCCTGCTTTTTGGCATAAAGACAAATCTTTCATTGAAACGATGGAGGAATTATATAAACGAGTCAAAACTAAAAATCAGAAATTAATTTAACTTGTAGGATTTGGCTCAAGGGATAAATCGAAAGATTAGCACCGCAAGTGGCATAGGTTACAATCATGACATGAAGTTTTCTTGGGATGAAGCAAAGCGTAGGAGCAATCTCCAAAAGCATAATATTGACTTTCACGACTTGGCAATTTTTATCTTTGGTGAACGAGAAATGGTCGTTCCAGCCGCGATCGCAACCGCTGAAAGTCTTATTCTTCCGTTGGTGATCACTGAATTTTGCCAAGTCGTGTGACTTTATCGATGCTGAATATGTTTTTGAGGGACCAACCTTCACTTATGAAGATGATCGTTTCGTCTACGGTGAGCAGCGTTTCATAACACTAGGTTTACTTCAAAGTATTCCCGTTTCTATTGTACACACTGAAACCAATGAAGAAATCCGCATCATCTCCTTCCGCAAAGCAACCAAACGAGAAACAGCAATCCTCTTCCAAAATATCTGAAACAAACTGGGAGCGCCTAGCATCAATGGAAGATGATGAGATTAAACTTACCCTAGAACATCCAGAAGCAGATGTTAACCATATGGTTAACGGCGTCGTGCGGCATGGTTTGCAACATAATCAATAAGGAATTTATTGTAAGAAAAGATGTCACTTAGATGCGACCAAGCTTAGTGTTCCCGCGATCACGATTAAGAAAGAGGGAGATTTTCCTGCTTTTTGGCATAAGGACAAATCTTTTATTGAAACAATGGAGGCATTGGTGACAACTTAAGCTGAAATAGCAGTTGTCAAGGGGATTTGAGAATTTGGCGAAAAGAAGAAATCCTCTTGATTCTTTTGTCGGTCAGGGAACGGAGCAATGATCAGTCGAACACGCGGTTTTCGGATAGATTTA
>JBCCYD010000188.1:0-11072 GCA_039190385.1 Cyanobacteria bacterium P01_F01_bin.143
CGGTAAAACCAAATAAGTGAAGGTCAAAATATAGCCCGAAAGAGTTTGGGGTGTTATTGCCATAAGATTCGGCAGAACAAAAATTACAAAACCCAAAGCAAAAAAGAAAATCAGTTGACCCCAACTAGAAGTTGCTGCAAAAAAAGTTAGCCCAACAACATTATGATGACGAAAATTATTAACAGTTGAAAGCAATTGCTTTTCTAGGAAAACTTGCCGTCGTTGATAATGTAACTTAAGTTCTTTGATTCCTGCGGTGATTGACCCCAAATGCTTGAATAAAATATCTTGATCCGCACGAGCCAGAACCAACATTTTTTTGCCTCGATTGAGCATCCATTGACAACTCGCGATCGCGACCACGGCCAAACCAATCACCATCAGAATTACTGACCAGGACAACCAAGTGATATAAGCCATACAACCCAACACGATCGCGAGATTAATAAACAGCGATGGCATTTGGAACACCCCATTAGCCACTGCCTGCACATCTTCGGTCAAAGTTGCCAAGAGTTTCGGATTGCCCAACTCTTCCAGATGACTCAATTCTGAAGCGAGAATCTGCCGACTTAAACGCATTCGTAATTTCAGAACTGCATTTTGCGAGAGGCGAATTAGCATTACCTGAGCAATGATACTGGTAATTAAAGCAATGATTGCCAAACCGACAAAAGCCCAAGCTGTGGTAGTTAGAGATGAACCAGGCTCGCGAGCAGCAGCACGACTAATCAGGGCAATCAGAGCTGCACTACTACCGCCACTGATAAATCCCGTAAAAATCGCGATCGCAACCATTCTCCAAGAAGAACGCAACAGAAAAGAAATCAAATTCATCGGCAATAGGCAATGAGCAATAGAAGTAAAATATTACGCCAAAAAAGCATATATACAATCTACATGCCGCAGCAATTTTTTGATTCTCAAACAAAAGAAAATACTATTTTCTTAATCTCATCCTATATTGATTGACAAATCAGCTTCAGGAAAAAGAGGAGCCGACCAAACCTATAGTGACCTCGCGATCACGCAGTGCCAGGCTTCGAGCGATCGCCACGATGAGTACAATAGATTTAGTCTTTAACTTAGGTTATTTCTTTCTGAGAAATAACCTAAATTCTCTACAAAAAAAATATAATTGCAGCAATTCTCCTCGTGAAAAAATAAAGAATTGCTGCATCTCAAACTTTAACCTTTAGTCTGATAAAACCTACGCAAATAAGAAATTATCAGCAGTTAAATCACCAAAAGCAACATTTTCCAAACTAACTGAATCTCCACTGTCAAAATCAATGAAAGTATCGTTCCCATTTTGCCCAGCAGCACCAAGAACTTGCTCAAAATCACTATAGAACGGACTGACATCCAAGATATCAATACTCTCAAAATCAGTGATTATATCTAAACCAGAATCAGCACCAAAACTGAAAGTATCAGCACCATGACCACCAGTTAACGTGTCATTTCCTGCCCCACCACTCAGAGTATCATCACCACTTTCACCATTGAGAAGATCATCTCCACCTTGACCGTTAAGAACGTTAGAGGAGTCATTACCAGATATGGTGTCATTGCCTGCAACAGAACCGTTAATGTTTTCAATACTGATTAAAGAATCTCCGAAGGATGAGATGGCATTGCCATTTTCATCTAGGTCGACTTCCACTGCACCACCTGCACTGAAGAGCGCAAGGTCAATCCCTTCTCCACCATCTAGGGTGTCAGCACCACCAAAGGAGTGAATCGTATCATTACCAGCGCCGCCAAAAATATGATTGACTTCATTATTACCAAACAGACCATCATTAAAGTTAGAACCAATAATGTTTTCCACATCATCAACTTCCTCTAAAACCTGTCCCCCTGCTGCTGGAGGTGCATCCAAAATCCCACCATCTTGACTAGGAGTTCCTGCTGCTCCGGCACTATTCACATCAAGATCAATAATTACTCCTGCTGAGGCATTAGAAAAGTCTACAGTATCAACCCCTTCACCACCATCAAGAGTATCAATACCAGCACCGCCAACTAAAGTGTCATTTCCTCCACCAGCTATAACCTGAACATTTTCACTGGAATTTTGCACAAAAAGATCATCCCCTTCTCCCAGCTGGACTGCACCATCTAGGCTGCCATTATTTTCGATAATAATTTGACCACTAGCACCAGCCGCCGCGATCGCGAAACCATTACCGCCACTAATAGTTCCATAATTGACAATTTCACCATTAAAAATAATGCCTGATTCAATCAGAATTCCTGCTTCAGTTTCCGAGTCAATTACATCCCCAGCCTGATTAATAATATTGCCACTAAAAGTCGATTCAGTTAGTCCCGAACCCACAAACAATCGAATTCCCGCAGCCACATTTTCTGTCCCACGACCATAAATTGAACCACTATTCAGAATATTGACTGAGGTTTCTAGATCATCAACCCCTTCACCCAAGCCATTTGCTGAGCCAACTTGAACCGAAATCCCACTACCAGAATTTCCTATACCAGCATCAATAAGACCAGTGTTATTAACATTAATATTATCGCCAGTACCATCTATATAAATAGTCCCGTTACGTTGATTGCCAGTACCTAAAACTGAACCAGCATTATTGAAAAGAATATTATCGCCATCAAGGTTAACGACTCGACTACCAGAAGTAATAGAACCAGCATTATTAATAATCAGATTATGATTGGCATTCCCGAGATATAACCCGTTGCGAGTGCCGGTAATTAAACCCTTATTATTAATATAGCCATGAAATCCCACGCCATCTTCGACTACAACGCCACCAAGAAAACCCACATTAACTTCTGCTGAAATTAAACCAGTATTAGTTATAGAGCCAGTAACTGTCGCTTCGGGAGAACCAGAACCATTAAAAAAGCGAACGCCACTAGAACCATTAGGAGTTAAGCGACCTTCGCCAGGAGCAAACTCTGCTTGACCACGACCAATAATCGAGCCACTGTTAAATATATTGATATATTCATTGACGGTGTCTTCACTCGCAGAGCCAACTTGTGTAGCTATCCCATCGCCTACATTTCCCTCCCCAGCATCAATCAGAGCAGTGTTCTTGATTGTGATATTATCGCCAGTTCCATCTATATAGATAGTGCCGTTACGTTGATTTCCAGTCCCCAAAACTGAACCATTATTTTTGAACAGAATATTGTCGCCATCTAGGTTGACAGCTCGACTACCAGAAGTAATAGAACCAGCATTGTTAATAATCAGATGATGATTGGCATTCCCGAGATACAAACCGTTACGAGGGCCAGTGATTAAACCTTCATTATTAATATAGCCATGAAATCCCACGCCATCTTCAACTACAACGCCACCAAGAAAACCCACATTAACTTCTGCTGAAATTAAACCAGTATTAGTTATAGAGCCAGTTACTGTCGCTTCAGAAGAACCAGAACCATTAAAAAAGCGAACGCCACTAGAACCATTAGGAGTTAAGCGACCTTCGCCAGGAGCAAACTCTGCTTGACCACGACCAATAATCGAGCCACTGTTAACAATATTGATATATTCACTTATAGAATCTTCGCTAGCCGCCCCAACTTGTGTTGATAAACCATCTCCTGTATTGTCTGCTCCTGCATCGATGAGAGCTTGATTATAAATAGTAAAGTTATCTACGGTTCCATCAAGGTAAACTGTACCGTTGCGTTGGTTGCCAGTGCCGATAATTGAACCTGTATTTTCTAGGGTAATATAATCACCATCGTCTATTTGAACCGCACGACTATTAGAGGCAATTGTTCCCTGATTAATGAGACTAAAGGCATTGCCATCGGAGTCGATACCGTTAAAATCGCCAAAAATATTGCCAGAGTTTAGGATCTCGACCTGATCGCCCAAGGATTGAATTGCTGTATTCCCATCATCAGGAGCTGAGATTTCGCCTGTAGGAGTAACGATAAGTTGGGCATTATTGCCTGGAATATTTACTGCGGGTTGTCCTGCGATCGCGGTGATGCTGTTGGAGACAGTTACAGTCTGTCCATCTTCGATAATAATTTGTTCTGTCATGATCTATGTATCAATTAAGTATTGATTGAAATATAGTGTTGTTTTGCGGTTCGACTTTTTGAACCTGGTAATTATTCTGCGATCATGACTTGAATTCGTTATGAATTGGCTATTAGAAAAACTTAGAAAAATTCTCAGATAATTATCATTTTGGAATTTGAAGCGATCGCAATATCAGCTTGATCCGCGATCGCGTAGCACCTTGCTTCCCTTGCTCGTATCTTATATTGAATGAATATAGACTGTGTTGCTTTTTAGCTCTTTCAATTAGTATTCATAATCATTTCTTAGATCAGAAAAATTAGGATTTCTCGGCTCTCTTCTATCATATCCACCATCGCCCCTTTCATCGCGATCGCTTGGCTCATCTTCTGGATAATCAGAGGGGTAATCAGAATCCTTAGAATCTAAAGGTTGATAATCTACATAATCAGTAGCAATCTCCTCTTCCTCTTCGTAACCTCGCCCCAAGCCATCATCATAACTTTGACCAATGCCATCATCGTAATTTCTGGGCTCTTCCGGGTTGGTATAACCTCGACCAAAATCTTCTGTTCTAGAAGGTCTCTCAGGAGGCGTATAACGAGAATCATCATCATCGTAGCGATCGCTTTCCCGATTAGCACGAGGACGCTGCGGATCATTAGGTTCGTCCCAACTATCTTCTTTATTCCATTCATCATAGCGATCGCGAGGGGTAACAGGCTTTTTCTTGGGACGGGGACGAGGACTATTACCCGAGTTATATTGCTGAGAACGATTTCTCGGGTCTCGACTGCGGCTCTCTTCTCGATTTACATTAGCTCTGCGAGTCGAACGGGGTTCAGGGTCTTCATAACCTCGTAGCCTAGGACTATCGTAATTGGGTCTAGCATTTTCATAACCATAGGATTCGGGAATGCTGCGATCGCTCTCTGCTTCTCGATAAACTCTAGTGCGACTCACAGGGCGATCTCGATCTACTGTTTGTGTATTCCGCCGCGCTTGCTCTGTTGCCACTGCTCGTAAACGAATACTTTCTACGGCAAAGAAAATAGCAGAACCGGTCAATAACAACTGCCCAAACTGAAGAATGGGGTCAAGCCGCCATCCTTGGAAGATCATGATAAAACCACATAACAAACCAATAGCAGCAAAAAAGATGTCATGATCTCGGGATAATTCTGGGCGCACAGAACGTAAAAAATACAATGAAGCTCCCGCTACTGCTAGGAAGATTCCTAGAATGCTGGCTGCGTTCAGCCCAAAATTTACCATTACTGCTCTCCTGTTTTTGGTTTTCCTCTAGCTAGATTCTAACGATCAAAATACATATTAGCAGCTAGTCCATTATGAAAGGCATAATAGACTAGCTGCTAAAGAAAAATTCTAAAATTTTAATATCAGGATCGAAATCTTAGGAACGGTTAATTTTATCAAATTGACTGAATGCTAATAAGGCGACTGTAGCTGGGATTACTACAATTAGAGTTCCAGCAACCAAGCTCCAAAGAAAATTAGCTAAAGAGGGAGTCATAATTTTTTATCCTTGTTATTTACTTATTGACACATAGACTTGATTTACAATTCTAAAAGTTTTTGTGACAAAACTAAAGCATTAATCAGTTAACAGTTATCAGGGATCAGTTATCAGTTATTTTCACCTCTTCGTTCCTTTAGAGTTAGGGAGTTTCTTGCTCTTCGTTTCTTAGCTTAATTTTTTTCCAGCCTAAGATCTTGTTGCCGACGCGGAAAATGATGGAATTGGTTAGCCCCAACTGCTCGATCGCAGCAGCTATAAAACGATTTTGTTTTGGCGTCATCGGAAATAAATGGGGACATCGCTCAAAATCAATACATAATACCGTTGAACTTCCCCAAGGCTCGCGGAAAATTTTTATATCATGGGGAAGATGACGACTCAAAGCGAAGAATTTTGAGAGGGCAACTCTCTCAAAATTTGTACTGGTGCAATCTAGAGGTGATTCCATATCCATAAAATGCAGTTGCTTCCTATTCGCCAGCAAGCTTTTCTTGCTAAATGCTCTTTAAACTGTTGGCGCGAATATTAATAAATTGTAATAATACGTAGATAATAGCCTTATTAGCTTATTGAAAGATCTCGATATTTTAGTGATTTAGTTAATCTAATTTATTCAAATTACACAAAACTTCTTACAACATACCCCTAGTTCAATGAACCATAAAAAAACAGTGGAAAAGCAACATTCCGTTACCAACTATCAACAAAAATTATCGAAATTTTCTACCAAAAATAGCCTGATTATTGGTATAGGGGTAGGCATGGTAATCTCATTGGGAATTACTAGGTTTATTTCTCCTCTGGCCCATCAAGAATCGATCGCGGCTTCTCAACCCGAGACCCCAGCAACTGAATCACCCAAGAAATTAGCTCGTTATGTGACTGTCACGGAAGTGGAGACTAGTAGAGTAGCGCGATCTCTCAAAGCATCAGGAACAGTCGAAGCCTATGAATTGATTCCCGTAATGTCTCAGGCAACTGGGTTACAAATCCAAGAAATCCTAGTCGATGAGGGTAATTATGTAAGAAAAGGTCAAGTTCTCGCCAGACTAAACAGTGATGCCCTAGAAGCAGAATATTTGCAAGCTCAAGGCTCTCTCGCTCAAGCTGAAGCCCGTTTAGCAGAAATCGAAGCAGGCACCAGATCGGAAGAAATTGCTCGTGCCGAAGAAAGAGTCAGAAGTTTAGCCGCAGAAGTTGCCCGCGCCGAATCTGATCTAGATTTAGTGACCATTAGAGTGAAACGGAATCAAACCCTAGAAACCGAAGGAGCCGTTTCGCGCGATCGCCTGGATGAAATATATAACCAGGAACGGATTAATAAGGCCAATCTCCAACAAGCTCAAGCTAGGTTAGCTGAAGGCCAGCAAGAATTAGCCCAACTAAGAGCCGGAGAACGTCCTGAAGTGATTTTGGCCGTGAGAGCCGAATTATTACAAGCTCAGGGTAGATTGCAATTAATCCAAACTCAATTGCAAGATGCGACGGTAACGGCTCCTGTTTCAGGAATCATTGCCGAACGGGATGCTAGACTCGGAGATCTTACTTCTAACTCGGATAATTTATTCACTATCATTGAGAATGGACGCTTAGAGCTAAGATTAGAAGTTCCCGAAACTTCGATCTCGCAAATTAAACCCCAACAGCAAGTCCAAATTACTAGCCAGTACAATTCCCAACCTCTAGTTGGTACTGTTCGGGAAATTGATCCGATTATCGATCCGCAATCGCGACAAGCAACTGTCAATATTGATTTGCCAACTCAAGTTTCTCTAAAACCAGGAATGTTTTTACGAGCGAGAATTAACACTGCAACAACTCAAGGCAAGACTGTCTCGGTTAAAGCCCTACTTCCGCAAACCGATGGCAGCGCGATCGCTTTTGTGGTGCAAGATAACAATACTGTGAAAGCTCAAACGGTTGAAATAGGAGAGATTCTAGCCAATGAGCAAGTAGAAGTAATTCAGGGATTACAATCAGGCGATCGCATTGTAGTTAAAGGCTCTGCTTATCTCAAGGATGGCGATTCTGTTGAGTTTGAGTAATAAGTCCCTTACCGCAAAAAAAAATTGAACAGAAAGCTTGACAAACTAGGGGTGAAAGTTGCTATCATGTTCGAGGTTAAGTCGATGGGGCGTCGCCAAGCGGTAAGGCACCGGGTTTTGGTCTCGGCATTCCTAGGTTCGAATCCTAGCGCCCCAGTTCTATAATTAATTGGTAATTATATTTAATCAATTTGCTCTAAATAGCTTAGTAAATCAGCCATTTCTTGGCTATTAGGCTTAAACTTGGGCATTGGTGGTGTATTGCCACTTACTACTTGATTAATTAGAGCTATTTTTGATTTTCTTCTGGAAACATTTCTTAAACTTGGGCCCACATTTCCTTCTGCCGTAGCTCCATGACATGCTGCACAATTAATTTGGAATATATCACGACCTTTTTGGACATTGCCTTCTAAAGACAAGACCTCTTGGCAGTAAGGACTTTCCTCTGGATAAAAATAGATACTCGCCCCGATAATCGCGCAAATCAGCATTAAAGCAGCAAATACTTTTTGTAGTTGCTGCCACCAGTTATTTGGCTTTATTACCTGGTTATTCACTGAATATTTATAAAAAGTTTACTTAAATTTATTTTCATTCACTAAGATAGCTTAAGATTTCTAGACTAACTAATCAAGTCTGTGTTTAGAAAAAAATGGTCTTTATTTGGTTAAAATATTCTTAGATAAGTTTAATCTAACTTGCCATATCTTCCGTAAAGACTTACAAAACAATTGTTGTAATGCCGATTTTAACTACCAAAACAAAATTAGAGCAACTTAAAAATTTATTTGCCAAAATGGAGCGAGCCTTAATTGCCTATTCTGGAGGAGTTGATAGTAGTTTAGTCGCTAAAATAGCCTATGATGTCTTAGGCGATCGCGCTTTGGCAGTAACAGCAGTTTCTCCTTCCCTATTGCCAGAGGAGTTAGAAGACGCAAAATTACAGGCGCAATATATTGGAATTCGCCAGGAGTTGGTTTCGACGCAGGAGATGGATAACCCCGACTATACTTCTAATCCCGTTAATCGCTGCTATTTTTGTAAAAGTGAACTTCACGATACTCTCAAACCTTTGGCACAGGAAAGAGGCTATTTTTATGTGGTAGATGGCGTAAATTCGGATGACTTGCAGGATTATCGTCCAGGTATTCAAGCGGCCAAGGAAAGAGGAAGCAGATCTCCTTTAGCCGAGATTGGAGTCAGCAAAGCAGAAGTGCGGGAAATTTCTCGTGAATTAGGACTTGCTTGGTGGGATAAACCAGCTCAACCTTGTTTAAGTTCGCGTTTTCCCTATGGAGAAGAGATTACGGTAGCCAAACTTCGTCGGGTTGGCAGAGCAGAAATCTACTTACGACGACTAGGATATCAAAATCTTCGGGTGCGATCGCAAGAGGATACGGCGAAGATTGAGTTACCAGTAGAAGATATTCAGCGGTTTGTATTAAATATAGACTTAGCTCAAGTAGTTACGGCTTTTAAAGAATTTGGTTTTTGTTTTGTCACCTTGGATCTCGAAGGTTATCGCAGTGGAAAATTGAACCAACTGATAGAAAAGTGATGCTCTTTAATATTTGTCTTGATATCTAGACAGGAGAATTTTGCTTATAACTCAAATGTACTGTTAAGCGTAATGCCAATATTCTATAATTTGAAATATTACATTTCATTGCATAATTAAATCACTCAAAATATATAACTGAAAACGCAGGGCTATGGAACAATCACAAGACCGCATTATCATCTTCGACACTACCCTTCGAGATGGAGAGCAATCTCCTGGTGCTACTCTCAATGTAGAGGAAAAACTGGAAGTTGCCCATGCCCTGGCACGTTTAGGAGTTGATGTAATTGAAGCAGGCTTTCCCTACGCTAGTCCTGGAGACTTTGAAGCCGTCCAAAAAGTAGCTGCTGCTGTGGGCACCGCAAATGGCTCGACAATTTGTGGTTTAGCTAGAGCAACAAAAAATGACATTAAAACCGCAGCTGAAGCTCTAAAACCGGCAGCAAAGAGCAGAATCCATACTTTTATTGCTACTTCTGATATTCATCTAGAATATAAACTACGTAAATCTAGAGCTGAAGTTTTGGCTATTATTCCCGAAATGGTTGGTTATGCCAAATCTTTTGTCGATGATGTGGAATTTTCTCCTGAAGATGCCGGTCGAAGTGATCCAGAATTTCTTTATCAAGCCTTAGAAGCTGCGATCGCGGCAGGGGCAACTACGGTTAATATTCCCGACACTGTAGGCTATACTACTCCTAGTGAATTCGGAGCTTTAATCAAAGGAATTGCTGACAATGTCCCTAATATCGATCAAGCAATCATTTCTGTTCATGGACATAATGATCTTGGTCTAGCTGTTGCCAATTTCCTAGAAGCTGTCAAAAATGGAGCTAGACAGTTAGAATGCACCATTAATGGCATTGGAGAACGGGCTGGTAATGCGGCATTAGAAGAATTGGTCATGGCACTTCATGTCCGCCGTCAATATTTCAATCCCTTCTTTGGTCGGCCTGTTGAATCGGCTGAACCGCTAACGCAAATCGATACCAAGCAAATTTACAAAACTTCCCGCTTGGTTTCCAATCTTACAGGCATGGCAGTACAACCCAATAAAGCGATTGTCGGAGCAAATGCCTTTGCTCATGAATCGGGAATTCACCAAGATGGGGTGCTAAAAAATAAACTTACCTATGAGATTATGGATGCTACATCCATTGGTTTGACTGATAATCAAATCGTTTTAGGTAAATTGTCAGGACGTAATGCTTTTCGGACTCGGTTGAAGGAATTGGGTTTCGAGCTCTCGGAAAATGAATTGAACAAGGCTTTCGTCCGTTTTAAGGATGTTGCCGATAAGAAAAAAGAAATCACTGATTGGGATATTGAGGCGATCGTCAATGATGAGATTCGTCAACCTCCCGAACTTTTCCGCTTGGAATTGGTGCAAGTATCCTGTGGTGATCATTCTTGCCCTACAGCAACTGTGACAGTGCGCACTCCTGATGGTGAAGAATTGTCTGATGCCGCGATCGGAACTGGCCCAGTGGATGCGATTTACAAAGCAATTAACCGTGTTGTGAAGGTGCCCAATGAGCTGATTGAATTTTCGGTACAATCTGTAACCGCTGGTATTGATGCGATGGGAGAAGTCACAATTCGTCTTCGTTATAACAATCGGGTCTATTCTGGCTATTCTGCTAATACGGATATTGTTGTTGCTTCAGCTCGTGCTTATATTAAAGCGTTGAATCGTCTTTATTCGGCATTACAAGAAGCAGAAAACAAAGAAGTTGTCAGCAGTAAGTAATTTAGGGACCCAGGGAAATAGAGAAATTTCGATTTTTATCCAAAATTATCTGCTTCAATCCATAACTTCTCTTGGGGGACCAGTCCCCCAAACCCCCTGCTGGGGACGGTGTCCTCCCCAAACCCCTTACAATGTATTAACCC
>JBCCYD010000189.1:0-11064 GCA_039190385.1 Cyanobacteria bacterium P01_F01_bin.143
CCAGCCGCTACGAGCTGTCACTTCTCCGTTATTTGTTACTCTCCAAGTTATAGGAAGTTCTTCTCCAGGGGCAATTAAAATATCTTCTGGAATCTCAACTTTTGTTACTTTTAAATCAGGCTCATCTGCCTGCTCGATCGCGAAAGTTTCACCATCTACCGTAACAACAGCACTATCATCTTCAGCTTTTAATCTCTCAAGTCTACTATCATCCAATTCTTCGCCCAGCACGAAAGCCGCAAAAATCGCCCCTTCATCGCCAGGCGAGTCTTCTTCATTAAATTGGCTATCAAAATAATGTCCGATTTCTTCTAGTAGTAACTTGACTACTACTTCAGAATTAGCCGCATTTTGTTCGAGAAACTCTTGGGCTAAATAGACAGTATTACTTTCACTGGCAAATCCGCCATTCGCCCCCAACTTACCTTGAGAAATTACCGTAAATTCAATTTCTGCTTCGGCGTTAATGAGACTCGCGATCGCATCCTTAATCATCTCAGGCGCTAAATCTTGACCAAAAGATTCTCGAAAAATATCACTTACATTATCACCACAACTTAATTTCACTAAGGCAGAAAATGCTTCTGATAATGCTTGATTAAAAATTATATTCTCTTGATTATCTTGATATTCTGGCTCCTCTTCATCAAAAAGATCTAAACCTATTGCCTCTCGGCGACCTGTCAAAGGATCAATCCCAGTTTCTAAATAATTAAGCGGATAACTCGTACTAAGTAATGATTCCTCTGAAGTCCCAACCCCAAAAATATCTTCGGAAAAGCAATCATGATAGTCTAATTCATCCAGAGAAATCGCATTAATTTCTGTATCTAGGATCGGAGAAATAATTCCTAGATTAGAATCAATATGATCATTGGCAGATATTTGTCCAGGATCAATTACGGAAGCGCGATCGCTGATTAATTCGTCAAAAGCTCCTGGTTGTCCTTCGAAATCAAAGGATTGGGATCTAATATTATCCATAGAGAGAGAGTTCTAAAATTCTAAATAATGAATCGGAGAATAGAATTAAGTTTAAAAATTCAAATAAGTATATAGAGCCAAAATATCAATAAAAATCGAGGAACAGGGAAGAAGTGACAATAGTTATTCTCCCTGCTCCCATACGACACTCATGCTTAAATTCAGGAGCTTAGCACTCTATACAGATACCGCAGCCATAGGCGCTTGCTGAGCAATAAACTTGCTAACTACGTCAGTATAAATTTCTAAATCTTGTTGCCAGCCCTTAATAGAAGACTCTAATTTTGCTAATCTTTCTCCGGCTGTTTCCGAAGTTAAATCGCGATCAAAATTACCACTAAATAAAATAATTGGCACCTGTTCTGATTCAGGTAATTTTAGAGCGGCTTCATTAATACTAAGATGTAGCTTTTTATCATCATAGGTAAACATTAAATTCAAACCCGCTTTAACTGGCTCTGAACCACAGTTTTGCCACTCACCTGGTTGAATCAAATTATCAAAAATATAACTATTTTCTGTTTTCTCAGGATTATTACAAGTGATATAGCCACGGAAATTTACTCCTATGGCTTGGTACTCAAGATTGCGAAGAATTTCTGTATAGCGATGTGCCAGTCCTGGAGCTTCAGCCGTGCTGGTATCTTCTTTATTGTTGAGCGCTTCGACAAACATCAGACGATTGGGTTGTGCTCCAACATAGACTCCATTACTAAAGACAATTTGTGAGCCGCGATTGTTGACTACTGGTTGACCTGATAATTGCCAATCTTCAGGCACAACACCACTGTGTTTTAAAAAACCTGGATTTAATAAACTTGGATCGTAGTTTTTGGCTGTAACAACAATAGCAAGCTCTTGTATTTCTAAGGTTCTATTCATAGTGATATAATTACCCACTTACTTAACTTAGGGAGACTTTAAGTAGGCTAACTTGATTTCATTTAATTCGTCCTCGTTACATTCACCGTTATTTTCATAGTTATTTTTTTTTTGTTCTACGTGAATTTCCCCTTGACTTTTAACTTGTATAGTTATAAAAATTGGTAATCAAAAAAGACTGCCAACAGATATAATAAAAATGAAAATTAAAAATAAATCTATATGCCTCTTAGTTGGCCCCGAAAACCAGACCCGAAAAATGATCCCGCACTCCGTCGTCTAGAAGATCGTATCAATTTTGCTCTTCATATAGCATTGTTTACTGCGGTTAATTCTGGGATGTGGTTTGTCGATATTGTCAAAGACGCTCATTGGTCTTGGCTGCTCCCAATTACAGGGGTTTGGTTTGGTATGTTAATGTTTAATTTGATTTATATTTTAGCGATCGCAGATTATTCTTCGGTAGAAACTAATGGCTAACACTCAAGATATTGAAGCTTTAGCAGCTGAAATTGGCGAAAATATTTATCTAGATATCGCCAAATGGCATCTCTTTCTCGCAGAAGCCCGTTTACATACGGAGTTAGCAACTAAACTATATCCCCTACTAGAAGAAAACACTGTCAGTGAGGAGAGCGTCATTACAATTTTGCAAAGTATCCCGATCAAAATTGGTGGTGGCAAGAAAAGCATTCCCATGACCGATCTTCTGCCAGTAAAATGCCAAATAGATCTGATGAACTTACTAGAAGATTTTCAAGAAAATCTATAAGTATATTTTTATTTACTCAACGATAAACTGGCAAAGTAAAAGTAAAACAACTGCCGTCACCAAGAGAACTATTGACCCAAATTTGACCATAATGGGCTCGTACAATTTTGCGACATAGTGCTAGACCCAGACCATATCCTTCTTGATTTTGGTCTCTCGAAAGCCGAAAATGACCCTCAAAAATCCTTTCCTGCTTTTCTTTGGGGATTCCTGGGCCTGTATCACTGACATTAAACTGAACTTTCTGGCTAGTACGATGTAAAACCGACAGGGATATTTCGCCGCCTTCAGGAGTATATTTAATGGCATTTTCCAATAAATTGACTAGCAATTGCCGAACTAACTCCGCATCAGCATGAATAGGAGGAATATCTTGGGGAATATCCTCATGAAAAAGTTGCGATTTGGCTTTGAGTTGTTTTGCTACTTGCGCGATCGCACTTTGGCACAAATTATAAACATTTAATTTACCAGGAAGGACCTTTAACTTGGCCTTATCTCCAGTTGAAGCGTCCAGCAAATCACTGATCATCCGCTTCATAATCTTCACTTGTTGTCGTGATTGTAAATAAAGCTTTTGTCTTAATCTTTCTGTCTGTTCCGTATTTTCATAATTTTCCGACAATTCCAGAGTTTCCATAGCCAAAGAAACAGCAGTTAAGGGACTACGCAGATCATGAACTAACATTGCCAAAATTTGTTCTTTAAATCGCAATTGCTCCAATAAATCTTCTTTCTCTTGTTGCAAGCCAAAAACCTTATCAGATAACCGAATCAAATCATCTGAATAACCTTGAGAATTAATTGAAGACTTATCACCAGAAGACCCTAACTTTTCCACTGCTTGAGGATCAATACCAGAATTATTTTGTAGCGAATTCTGCCATCGAGGCCACCATACTTCCAATTGTTCTATTAGATTACTACCAGCTAAAGTCTGTTTCGGTTGAGGTGAAATTTTAACTAAAGCTGGGGTTGCCACTAACTTAAAATATTCAACCAAATGAGGCTGCTTGTCAATTTCAATGACCTCTAATTTAAACTCATAATCGACCTTCAAATCATCAAGGTAAGTCTGAACCCGCTGAATTTTCTTGCGATAACTAGGTCGCTTATCTACAAACAAAAGCAGTTGCAGATAATCTCCCGCCGAAGTTTTATTCTCTAAATCTTTTTGCCACTCGTACAATTGCAACACTAGCCATAGATACGAAAATTTTTAAGCTGAAACAATACCCAAGGTATTAATTTGCAACAATACTGACATAATTCTCCTGGAAATGTCCATATCCAATAAAAGCATGATCACCTTAAATAAGACATCAGGTAGAATTATTGATTTACAATCCCGACAGACGCTTTCGACCCTAAAGAACGCAGGAGTTGCTTTTCAGACATTTGAAGCTTTATGTTTTTTACTAAACTTTTTTTAAGTCTAATATTAAGATATCATAAAATTTGCCCAGATTGCTTCAGCCTCTTAATTCATATATAAAAAAGTTGCGGAAAAAACTATTATGTCTCTTGGTTACCTCGCCCTGGTTCTTCATGCCCATTTACCCTTTGTCCGACATCCAGAAAGTGACTATGTTTTAGAAGAAGAATGGTTGTTTGAAGCTATTACAGAAACATATGTTCCTCTGCTACAAGTTTTCGAGAACCTAAAGCGGGATGGAATTGACTTCAAAATTACCATGAGTATGACACCACCTTTGGTGTCTATGTTGAGAGATCCTCTATTACAGGAACGCTATGAAGATCACTTAACTCTACTTCAAGAACTAATAGAAAAAGAAATTGACCATAACCAACATAATGGTCATATTCGTTATCTTGCAGAATATTATGCTAATTCCTTTAGTCAGATTCGTCAGACATGGGAAAGTTATGATCGCGATTTAGTTAAAGCTTTTAAACAATTTCTTGATAGTGGAAACCTCGATATCATAACTTGTGGCGCAACTCACGGTTATTTACCGCTGATGAAAATGTATCCCCAAGCGGTATGGGCGCAAATTCAAGTCGCCTGTGAACATTATGAAGAAAACTTTGGCCGTCCTCCCAAAGGTATTTGGTTACCCGAATGTGCCTATTATGAAGGTGTCGAAAGAATGCTTGCCGATGCAGGTTTAAGATATTTTCTCACGGATGGACATGGCATCTTATATGCTCGTCCCCGTCCTCGTTTCGGTTCCTATGCGCCAATCTTCACCGAAACAGGAGTCGCCGCTTTCGGTCGAGATCATGAATCATCCCAACAGGTTTGGTCATCCCAGGTTGGCTATCCTGGAGCAGTAGAATATCGGGAATTTTATAAAGACCTAGGTTGGGAAGCCGAATACGAATATATCAAACCCTACATCATGCCCAATGGCCAACGAAAAAATACTGGGGTTAAATATCACCGCATTACCAGCCGAGATGGTGGCCTAAGTGAAAAAGCTCTTTATGATCCCTATTGGGCAAGGGAAAAAGCAGCAGAACATGCTGGTAACTTTATGTATAACCGAGGTCAGCAAGTCCAAAACCTAGCTGGTATTATGCATCGTCCCCCGATCGTAGTATCACCCTATGATGCCGAATTATTTGGTCACTGGTGGTATGAAGGTCCTTGGTTTATCGATTTTCTCTTCCGGAAGAGTTGGTATGACCAAAATACTTACGAAATGACCCATCTCTCCGATTATCTTCAGGTTAATCCAACCCAGCAAGTTTGTCGTCCTTCTCAGTCTAGTTGGGGTTATAAAGGATTCCACGAATATTGGTTAAATGATACTAATGCTTGGATTTATCCCCATCTCCATAAAGCAGCAGAAAGAATGATTGAATTGGCAAGTCGTGAACCAGCAGATGAACTGGAATGGAAAGCCTTAAATCAAGCAGCACGAGAATTATTATTAGCACAATCTTCTGACTGGGCTTTTATTATGAAAACTGGAACTATGGTTCCCTATGCCGTCAGAAGAACTCGTTCTCACTTACTGAGATTTAATAAACTCTACGAAGATATTTTGATTGGTAAAGTTGACTCTGGCTGGTTGGATAAAGTTGAAGAAATCGATAATATTTTCCCCAATATTAATTATCGAGTTTATCGCCCTCTATAAAACATATCTTCTGTAAATTAGAACAGAATCATTAATTACCGATTGTAATACTTTCTATCTTGTCTTCCTCTAATCAGGAAGACTTTTTTTGTTAAATATGATACTTTCTACATCAAGTTTACGTAAAGTAATTATGAAGTAATAGTAGAAGCTAATAAGTCAATTATTCCAAATAATACGAACAGAAGATAAAGAAAAGACATATTTTTATATAAACTTGGTAAAAATACTCACAACCTATTTTATTCATTGTATTCTATAGAGTAATTACTTAATTTTTATTTAGGTGGTAACACTTTTTTTAGTACAGCCAACTAGGAACAAGCGATCCTCTGCTTGCCTCTATGCAACGAAGGACGTGAATCATGGCATTAGGCAATTTAAGTCAATGCCTAATTGAGTCTATATCTGGAATTAATTTTTTATTAAATATCATGTCTAGTATTGTTGATTATAACAACCCCTTACTGTCGAACATAAATTCTCAAAATGGTTTTAAAATTGAAGATTTTGAAGGGCTCAAAGAGTTCCAAGGAACTTCTGGTAATGACTTAATCTATGCCACGGATGAGAATGAACTAATCAATGGTGGTGCTGGCTTTGACTATATTGATGGTCAAGGAGGCAATGATGTCATTAGCGGTGGTGACGAAATGGACTTCATCCTTGGTGGAGCCGGCAATGATCTGATCAGTGGTGGCAATGGCAACGACATGATCAACGGTGGAACTGGCAATGACATTATTGATGGTGGTGCCGGTAGTGACAAACTAGCTGGTGGAGCTGGCAATGATGTTTTTGTGTTTGAGTTCTTTGATGATGGTGTAGATACTGTCACTGATTTTAAAGTTGGTGAAGATAAAATCAAGATTAATGGTGTTGGTGCGGGTGCCAATGTTGATTACAACCAAGACACTGGTTCACTATCCGTCAATGGTGAAGAGATCGCCAAATTGGATGCTGGATTAGATGGCTGGAATGATGATAGTTATGAAGTATTCTAAGAACGCTTAGACATAAGCTTATAATTATAGGTTTTGTATGTTAAAAAGGGTTGGAAAATTTAATTTTTCAGTCCTTTTTTGTTTGTTAACCATTAATGATCGATTACAGATATCAGGTTGGCGGAAGTTTACATAACCAAGACATTAGCTATGTGGAAAGAGAAGCTGATGCTCAGTTATATAATACTTTGCACCAGGGAGAATTTTGTTATGTCTTAAACTCAAGACAGATGGGCAAGTCTTCTTTGCTAGTTAGGACGAAACATCGACTAGAAGAAAGAGGATTCTGTTGTAGCGCGATCGATTTAACAGGGATTGGCAGTGAATATATTAATCCTGAACAATGGTATCGCGGCATAATTTCCCAACTGTATCTCGGATTTAATCTTGTTGGTAAAGTTAACTTAAAAAGTTGGTGGTCAGAACAAACAAATATTACTTTAGTTCAGAGATTAAATCACTTTATTCTTGATATTTTACTAGTGGAATTTAAAAATCAAGAACTAGTAATTTTTATTGATGAAATCGATAGTATTTTTAGTTTGCCCTTTTCTAGTGATGATTTCTTTGCTTTTATTCGTTTCTGTTATAACCAAAGAGCGATCGCAACCGAATATCAAAGAATCAATTTTGCTATCTTTGGTGTGGCAACCCCATCAAGTTTAATTTGCGATAAACAAAGAACGCCCTTCAATATTGGTCAAGCTATTCAATTAACAGGATTTTCTCTTGATAAATCTCTATCCTTAGCCCAAGGTTTAAACTTGCCTCCTGATACTGGGAAATTAGTCTTCCAAGATATTTTACGATGGACGTCGGGACAACCTTTTTTAACTCAGAAATTATGTCGTCTCATTGCAGAAAATATTCAAGTAATCAATAGCCAAGAAGTTTTATTACAGGATAACTTTGTTAATAAGATAGTTCAAAGACAAATCATTGATAACTGGGAATCACAAGACGATCCAGAGCATTTGCGGACTATCCGCGATCGCATCTTAAATAGCAAAGAAACCTCAGTTAGAGTATTAGGCATTTATCAAGAAATTCTCTTAACCAACCAAGTCGCCAGAGATGATAGCCCAGAACAAATAGAACTGCTCCTCTCAGGATTAGTAATCGATAAAAAAGGATATCTCCAAGTCAAAAACCTCATTTATCAAACTATCTTCAACTTAGAATGGATCGCAGATCAACTAAAATCACTTCGCCCCTATTCCTTACCATTAAAAAAATGGCTAGACTCTCATAAACAAGACAAAACTCAACTACTACAAAATATTTCATTAGAACAAGCACTTATCTGGGCAAAAGAAAAAAAACTTGCCGATATCGATTATCAGTTTTTAGGTGCCAGTCAAGAATTAGCAAAACAACAAGCTCAACAGCAATTAAACCTTGAACAAATTGCTAGAAAAAAAATTGAACTTGCCTTAGAAGCAGCCACCGAAGCAAATAATATTTTAGCTGAGGTAAAGCAAACTATTAGAAGAAAGAATAAAAATTTTCGACTCAGTAAAATTTTGCTACTGGTCATTATTATTGCTACCACTGGTTTTATAATTTTATTTCGCCTTACTGGTTGGTTACAATTTTCCGAATTTGCAATATTCGATCGCTTTATGCAAATTCGTCCTATACAAACGACTGAAGAAAGAATTGTAATTATTGGCATAGATGAATTAGATATCCAAAATATTGGTGAATATCCAATCTCAGATCGCATTCTAGCTCAAGCAATATCACAATTACAGAGCTATCAACCAAGCGTGATCGGCTTAGATATTTATCGAGATTTACCAGTAGAACCAGGGACTGAAGAATTAGAAATAATATTTGTCAATAATTCTAATCTATTAGGAATCGAAAAAATAATTAATAGTAAAGTCAATCCACCTAAAACTTTAGCCAAATTAAATCAAGTAGGCTTTAATGATTTGGTATTAGACAAAGATGGCAAAGTCCGTAGAGCTTTACTTTCCTATGATGCTGGAGAAGATGCAATTAAATATAGTTTTGCTTTACGCTTAGCATTAAAATATTTAGAAAAATATCAAATAAAACCAGAAACAGTACCAGATAATATTCATCAAATTAAATTAGGCAAAGCAATTTTTAATCCCTTAAAAGATAATGATGGTAGCTATATTCGTGCGAAAACGGGTGGCTATCAAATTATGCTCAATTATGATAGAAATCAAGCAGAATTTACAACTTATTCTCTAACAGATTTATTAGCCAAGAAGATCCCGGAATCCGCGATCGCAGATCATGTGGTAATAATTGGAGTCACTGCACCTAGCATTAATGATTTTTTCGCAACTCCCTATAGTAGTCAGCAATTAATGCCTGGAGTGGTGATTCATGGAAATATTATTAGTCAGATTTTACAAGCAGCTTTATCTGGCAAGGGCTTATTTAAAGTTTTACCTGAATCTGTAGAGTGGCTCGGGATTGTCTTTTGGTCTTTTTTCGGGTCAATTTTGGCTTGGACAATTAAATCTAAACTAAAGTTATTGGTAGCTGTATTAAGTGCGATTTTAGCTTTAACTATAATTAGTTATCAATTATTTTTATGGCAATGGTGGCTGCCTGTAGTTCCGTGCTTTTTAGCTTTGATCATTGCTGTATTTTTAACTTTATTTATTACTGCCCAGAAACAGGATCAAATACAAGTAAGACAGACAATTGAGTTGTTGCTTGCCATTTGTCAGGATCAACCCGCTGCTGGCAGAATCGCGATCGAATATTTCAAGCAGGGAGAAAGCGAAGAAAATGTAATCACAATCGAGCAGATTATTAGTAAAAAGACTATTAGCGATTAGCAATTAGCAATTAGCAATTAGCAATTAACAATTAGCGATTAACAATTAGCAATTAGCAATTAGTAATTAGCGATTAACAATTAGCCATTAGCCTTCAGCCGTTGCAAAATTTGTTCTCGTTGATTAATCAAATAAATACTAACTAAAGTTAAACAAACTCCCACGGATTGAAGAGGGCTTAAAACTTCGGCCAAAATTAGATTGCCAAATAATAAAGCAAAAACAGGAGTAAGGAAAGTTAGAGAACTTAGACTGGTGAGATTACCTGAGGATGCGAGATAGAAAAATATGCCATAGGCGATCGCGCTACCAAAGATAGTAGAGTAACTAAGGGCTAACCAACCATATAAATCAATATTTATCCATTGTGCTGACTCTTGCCACCAAGAAATAGCAAATAGAGGAATTCCACCCAAAATCATATGCCAACCAGTTGCCACAATCGGATCACTATGAAGAGTCACATAACGAATTAAGATTGTTCCCACGGCCATGGACAGAGCAGCAAACAGCATCAGCAACTCTCCACTATTGAAAAATTCTAGCCAATCAAAACTCAGAGCGGTCCAATCTCCTTGAAAGATACTATAGATAAGGCGATCGGGAAACCCAATTAAACTAATACCCAAAATACCTATTGTTAACCCTAGCCAGCCAAAGAAACCAATAATTTCGCCAAATAACCAGCTAGATAACAGAGCAACAGCTAAAGGTTGAGAATCAATCATCACCGAACCTAATCCGGCGCCTGTTCTCATTAAACCTGCGGCTAAGAAGCCTTGAAACATTGCGCCATCAATAAGTGCAAATAGCGCGATCCATAACCAAGCTCGACCAGTCTTAGGTTGGGGTCGCTTTAAAATGGCAGCAGCAATTAAAACTAAAATACCTGCGGGAACTAGTCTGACTCCAGCAAGGAAAAAAGGCGTTGTCTGGGGAAGAACCCCTTTCATGGCTACCATTGCAGTTCCCCAAAGAAAAAATGGCGCAATGAAAAGTAATGCTGTGGCAATAATAGAAGATGATTTTCGGGAGCTGAGTTCCATGTATTCGGGATGAAAAAAGTTTTGTTAACCTAAATTGTATTTAATTTTATACTTTTGTGAATCCTTTTGAAATGTCTAACTTATTAGATGAACCAAAACCAACAGAAAAGGTAGTTTGGGAAGAGAATCCACCACTGCCATCTCCTAACAACACTGACATCCGACTACCAGGAGAGTTATAGTTCGTAACAATATCAAGATCATCTTTATTTAGATTTCCTATTGCGACGACGCTTGGATTGGTTCCGACGACACAGGTTCCTCGATATTCTTGCTGTAGTTGCAGGGTAAAAGCAGAAACAGTTTTTTTTATTTAATAAGTTTTTGTTCCAAGTTCCAATTTACTGAGCCTACTTCTAATTAATTTTTTTAAGTGTATTTACGTAAGTAATACCATTGAGTTTTAAATAAATGCTAGTAGATTTACTGATGTTTTTTTTGAGG
>JBCCYD010000190.1:0-10986 GCA_039190385.1 Cyanobacteria bacterium P01_F01_bin.143
ATTTTAATATGTTTGTATTAACTAATATTCTTTGTTTTTGTTAGCCTACTGCCCGATTCTAGTCACAAAATATTAAATCAGACTCGTGAGAAATACTGATTTTTACAAATTAATCATGATTTATGCTTCAAATTAGTCTGATCGCCATGAGTTTAATCTAGCTCTCGTCTACCTTCCAATGCCCTAGCTAAAGTAACTTCATCGGCATATTCTAAATCTCCGCCCATCGGTAGACCAAAAGCAATACGGGTGACTTTGGTAAATGGTTTGAGCAATTGACCAATGTATAAAGTTGTAGTTTCCCCTTCGACACTGGGCGAAATGGCAATAATAACCTCGGCAATTTTTTCTTTGGTAACTCGTCGGACGAGACTTCCAATATGTAGTTGCTCCGGCCCAATCCCTGACATGGGAGAGATCGTGCCACCTAAAACATGGTATTGACCGCGATATTCTCTGGTTTTTTCTAGGGCGATGACATCCCGAGAATCTGAAACGATGCAGATCGTGTCGCGATCGCGCTGGGCATTACTACAAATCGAACATACTGGCTCCGCTGAAAGATGGAAACAAACCTTGCATAATCCAACTTGTTTTTTGGCATCAAGTATTGCTTGTGCCAGATTTTCTACTTCTTGGTCTGAACGTTTAATCAGATGGAGCGCTAGCCTTTGAGCAGTTTTTGGTCCGACTCCCGGCAAAAGTTGTAGTTGTTCTACCAATCGGGCTAAAGGAGGAGTATAAATATTTTTGAGCTCCTGTGAAAATTTTTGATCCCGCCTATTCTATCAAGATTCAGAATTTTAGTTGAAAATGCTACAAAAAAAGTTATGATGATAAATCGTGCAGTTTTTAACAAAGCTATGAATGCTGAAGCGATCATCCGCTCTATAGAAGCCGAATATATCAAGTCAGATTTGCCTGCGATCTACGTTGGAGACAGCGTAGAAGTTGGAGTCAAAATTAAAGAAGGTACCAAAGAAAGGGTTCAACCTTATAAAGGTACTGTTATTGCCATGCGTAACGGTGGGATTAATGAAACAATCACCGTGAGAAAAGTCTTCCAAGGTGTGGGGGTAGAGAGGGTATTTTTACTCCATTCACCCTTAGTTTCTCATGTCAAAATCGAACGTCGTGGCCGAGTACGTCGGGCTAAATTATACTATTTGCGCGATCGCGTAGGGAAATCAACTCGCATTAAACAGCGTTTTGACCGTCCCCTCTAGAATAAACAATAGGGCATCCTGCTTTGTTGCTCATAAAAAATCACAAGATGCGGTATGATAAGGTCTAACAGAGATTAAAACTCTGCTAATGCGTCCTTAGTTCAGTTGGTAGAACGTCGGTCTCCAAAGCCGAATGTCGAGGGTTCAAGTCCTTCAGGGCGCGTCACCTACAAAAATCGCTGATACTAAAGAAAGTCTTTACCGCTAAGAAATAAGACCAGCAATATTATTGAAAAGATAAGCATTGCAATTTTTCATCCAGATGGGGGTAAAAAGTCTTGACACAAAAAAATGCCAAACAAAAAAATGTAGCGAACAAAAAAACCGAATCATCAGAATCTGGCAATACAGATAACAAAGCTAATTTAACTAAGTTTGTCGGCGAGACAAAAGACGAATTAGGCAAAGTAGCTTGGCCTTCACGTCAACAATTGCTTAGTGAATCGACTGCTGTAATCTTAATGGTGATTTTGGTTGCTACGGTAATTTACCTCGTAGATAATTTCTTCGCTTGGGGCTCAGGAAAGGTATTCTAAATGGACAATACTACCGATATACCAGAAGATAATCAGCCAAAAAAAGTAACTGTAGGACGTCCCCGATGGTATGCAGTGCAAGTAGCCTCTGGCTGTGAAAAAAGGGTCAAAGCCAATCTAGAACAGCGTATTCATACTCTTGATGTAGCAGATCGTGTTCTTAAGGTTCAGATCCCCCAATCTCAAACAGTCAAAATTCGTAAAGACGGCTCTCGTTTGCATGGACAAGAGAAAGTTTTCCCTGGTTATGTGCTAGTGCAGATGATTATGGATGATGATGCTTGGCAAGCGGTTAAAAACACCCCCCATGTGATTAATTTTGTGGGAGCTGAGCAAAAGCGCAATTACGGCCGAGGAAGAGGTCATGTTAAACCCTTGCCCCTTTCTCCCAGTGAAGTTGAGCGCATCTTCAAACAAGTAGAAGGACAAGAGCCTGTAGTTGAAGTCGATATGTCTATCGGAGACAAAATTATGGTTTTGACTGGGCCATTCAAAGACTTTAGCGGGGAGGTAATTGAAGTTAGTCCAGAAAGAAGCAAACTCAAAGCTTTATTATCTATTTTTGGACGAGATACTCCAGTAGAATTGGAATTCAACCAAGTCGAAAAACAAAATTAAATTATGCCAAGAAAAGTTGTTGCTCTTATTAAACTAGCTTTGCCTGCGGGGAAAGCCAATCCGGCCCCTCCTGTCGGACCTGCATTAGGTCAGCATGGGGTCAATATCATGGCGTTTTGCAAAGAATATAACGCCAAAACTGCTGATAAAGCAGGACTCGTAATTCCTGTAGAAATTTCTGTTTTTGAAGATAGAAGTTTTACCTTTATTCTCAAAACGCCTCCGGCATCAGTTTTGATTAAAAAAGCAGCGGGAATTGAAAAAGGTGCTAGCGAACCTAATAAGCAAACAGTAGCGAGCATTACGTCCGCTCAACTCAAAGAAATCGCTGAAACCAAAATGCCTGATCTCAATGCTAACGACATTGAAGCTGCAATGAAAATCGTTGCGGGTACAGCCAAAAATATGGGTGTCACCATTTCAGGCTAAATTGAGTAATGAGTAATAAGTAATAAGTAATAAGTAATGAGTAA
Source organism: Cyanobacteria bacterium P01_F01_bin.143 (assembly GCA_039190385.1). GTDB lineage: Bacteria > Cyanobacteriota > Cyanobacteriia > Cyanobacteriales > Xenococcaceae > Xenococcus. Next base: position 2,854 of record JBCCYD010000190.1, read on the forward strand.
TAAGTACTTAGCTTTCTTGATTATTACTTCAACCACTGATCACTGATAACTGTTAACTGAAAAGGGGAGAGGCGATCGCTTCGTAATTACCCAAGGAGATACATAACAATGCCGAAGAAAAAGAATAAAATATCTCGCCGCATGAAAGAATTGTTGGCGAAAGTAGAAGAGAAAGCTTACGAGCCTCTAGCCGCAGTCACTCTACTCAAAGAAACTGCTACAGCCAAATTTGATGAAACAGCAGAAGTTCATATCAAATTAGGAATCGATCCCAAATACACTGACCAACAGCTCAGAACAACTGTTAGTCTTCCCAAGGGAACTGGTCAAACTGTAAGGGTTGCCGTCATTGCTCGCGGTGAGAAAGTGAAAGAAGCAGAAGATGCCGGAGCAGATATGGCTGGCTCTGAAGAATTAATCGAAGATATCCAAAAAGGCATGATGGATTTTGATGTCCTAATTGCGACTCCTGATATGATGCCGAAAGTAGCCCGTTTAGGTCGGATATTGGGGCCTAAAGGTTTAATGCCTTCGCCTAAAGGTGGCACCGTTACTGATAATTTAATTACGGGAATTGCTGATTTTAAGGGTGGTAAATTAGAATTTCGTGCTGATCGCACAGGGATTGTCCATGTTAAATTTGGCAAAGCATCTTTTAGTCCTGAAGATTTGCTAACTAACCTCAAAGCTTTGCAGGAAACTGTAGATCGTAATCGTCCGACTGGAGCTAAAGGTCGTTATTGGAGAAGTATGTATGTATCTTCTTCCATGGGTCCTTCTATTGAGGTAGACATAACTGCACTTAGGGATTTAGAATCAGGTGATGAAGCCTAACAAGGCTTACAATTAAATATTCTTAGTTTTAAGTGACTGATACCGAAGACAGCAGGTGCTAAATGCTTAATTTCCTGCCGAGGTTCGTGTCCATTGAGTTTTAAGGCTTTTTTCTGACGATACAAAAATCAGAGAAAAAGACTTGTCAAGACATGACCTCTGGCAACTAGCTGGAGGTCTATTTTTATGGCGGTTAATACAACTCGTCAAACCAAGGAGGTGACAACCGAATGGGGAGAACCCGCGAAGACAAAGGAGCAATTATTGAGCAACTCAAGGAAGACTTGAAGGATGTTCAATTAGCCTTTGTTATTGATTACAAGGGGTTATCAGTATCTGAAATCACCGATCTTCGTAACCGTCTGCGTCCTGTTGGTGGTACCTGTAAAGTTGCCAAAAACACCTTGATGCGGATTGCGGTTGAAGACGATGAAAACTGGAAACCTATGCAAGAATTTCTTAGTGACACCTCAGCTTTTCTACTCGTAGGAGAAGAAGTTGGGGCTGCGGTCAAAGCCTATAAGGAATTCTTCAAAGAAACCAAAAAAACCGAACTGCGCGGTGGCGTGATGGAAGGTCGCGCTTTGACCAAACAAGAGGTTGAAGCATTAGGCGATTTACCAAGCAAAGAACAGCTTTATGCTCAAATTGCTGGTTCCATCAATGCTTTGGCAACCAAGATTGCGATCGGAGTCAAAGAAGTTCCCGCATCTGTGGCCAGAGGAATCAAAGCTATATCCGAAAAAGAAGATCAAGCTGCTTAAAGTTTGTTCATTCTGTATTTATTGTTCATTGTTCATTGTGATAAGGAGTAACATACATGTCTGCTGTAGATGAAATTCTCGAAAAGCTAAAGTCTCTAACTCTTCTAGAGGCTGCTGATTTGGTTAAACAAATTGAAGAAACTTTTGGCGTTAGTGCTGCTGCTTCTGCTGGAGTAGTTATGGCTGCTCCTGGCGCTGCTGCTGGTGGCGAAGCTGCTGAGGAGAAAACTGAATTTGACGTGGTTCTTGAAGAAGTACCCAAAGATAAGAAAATTGCGATTCTTAAGGTTGTTCGTTCGATTACTGGCTTGGGTCTAAAAGAAGCTAAAGCTATGGTAGAAGATACGCCTAAAGCAATTAAAGAAGGTGTACCCAAAGAGGACGCTGAAGAAACTAAGAAGAAATTAGAAGATGCTGGTGCGAAAGTTGCTGTTAAGTAATTTACGGCTAGTAACTGAATAATTTAGGTTGAGAATATTCAATCTTTTTGATAGGGATGTATTATTCACATCCCTAGTTCCCGTATTATTCACAGAGTTTGAGTATCCTTAAAATTTGGACGCAGTTAATTGAACATCAGCATATTGCCAAGCAGTTTCAAACTCCTGTTTTATCTTTTGTGCGACAGAATTCTTTCCTTGACCCTGAAGACTTTGCATTAAACCAAATAATGACCAACCATTGTCGGGATAAATGGCTAAATCTTCACGATATATTTGTTCTGCGGCGGCAAATTTCTGAGCTTTTAATAAAGCTGCCCCAAGATATTGTCTGGCTGGAGTCGCCCAATCGGCTGGTTCGTCGTAGTTCAAGGCATCTTCGAGGATAACTGCTTGACGCAAACGCGCGATCGCTTGAGGATATTTTCCTTGTTGGGCGGCTATTTCTCCAGTTAACACTTCGGTTGCTACTTTTAAAATATTTTGAGTCGTATTGATATCCCAAATCGTTACTTCCTCTAATTCTGGATCATTAGCCAGCAGAGTTAACTCTTCGAGTTCTGTGGCCGCTCGGGCAAATTCATCTTGGTTAGTATAAGCGAGCCCCCTAGCATAATGCCAAATACCTGTGGGGTATTTGAGATCAGTCGCAGGCGCAGGTGTTTGGAGAATTTCCTCCCATTCCCCAAACCGAGTCATAGTAAACAAGGGAATTGAGTAGAAATGTTGCAATGTTCCCAAACCTGGTTCGCGCATCATCTGAGGATCGATCCCAGCAGCAAGATTCTTGCCTGCTTCGTCTGCTATTTTTCGGTTGCCTTCTAAAGTAGCTGCAAACCAGAGGAAATGACGATTGTGAGGCATATAGGCCAAAGGATAGACTCCCTGGGCATGACATTGAGTAATATAGTCATTATCTACCGCGATCGCCTTTTGATTAGTCACTGCAGCATCATGATATCTGCCCACACGAATATAAATATGCGAAGGCATATGTACCAAATGACCGGCACCGGGAACTAAACTACCCAAGCGATCCGCAGCGGCAATAGCTTTTTCAGGTCGGACTGCTTCTACGGCATGAATGTAAAGATGATTCGCCCCAGGATGATTAGGATCTCGGTTTAAGACTGATTCCAATGTATCGAGAACTTTTTGGGTTTCTGGCTTAGGTTGTTTGTCTTCAGTCCAATAGTCCCAGGGCATTATATCCATTAAGGCTTCAGCATAGAGAGTGGCCGCATCCAAATCATCTGGATATTCTTGACTAACCTGGGCCATTGCCTTTGCATAGGCTAGATCTAGAGCGCTACGATCTTCTACTGGTTGCTCGATATAACGTGTTGTCAGAGCTTGGATATATGCTTGTTCGGCAGGGCTACTATTTGGAGCAAGTTGTACCGCTTGTTGGATGGCAGCATAAGCTTCTGGCACTGCCTCATCCGCCATCTTGGCATTGATATTCGGCCCTAAAACATAGGCTAATCCCCAATTACACATGGCACAATCAGGATCGAGTTTAATTGCTTCACGAAAAGAACGAGCGGCTTCTGCATGGTTGAAGCCATAGGCCAAAACCAATCCCTGGTCAAAATAACGCTGTGCTTGAGACGATTTAGTGGTAATGGCATGATGATGGGTTCCCATCCCACTGAATAATGGTGCAGTCGCGATCGCTCTATTATTTGATAGTGAAATAAATAGGCTTAAGACAATAGTTGTAAATAGAATAAAAATGAAAGTCAGCAAGCGTTTCATAATTTTTAGACCAGGAACATTCTCTCTATCTTTAGGATAATATTCCTGTCAATAAGCAACTTCGAATGTTAAGATTTGAATTCTAGAAACATCCACAGCTCTTAATTATTTATAAGACACTAGCGATACTTGGCTTGTAAGCCTTGAAGGAAGTTGCGTAAAACTTGGTCTTTGCATTCACGATAATGCCTGTGATCAGGTCTTCTAAAGAAGGCACTTAGTTCATGTTTACTCAAAGCTAAACCTCCATAGTCAATAATTTCCAGCATGTCTTCACTTTTTAAATCAAAAGCAATTCTCAGTTTTTTTAAAATAATATTGTTCGTTAGCGTTGTTTCAGGCTTCGGTTGCGGACCTTCTTTTTTGCCCCGCCTATAATTTATTAGGCCATTAAGAAAAATAGCTAGTTGTTTGTCACTGCAATTTTGGTAGTCAGGATCATCATCTCTTTTTAGCCAATTACTGATTTGTGTCCGATCAACTTCGACCTCTGCTTGCCCAAATACCGTAATCATCATTGAATCACTCAAATCTAAGATATAACGAAGACGGCGCAATACATCATTATTGGTCACAGATTATTCCTGATAGTAACAAAACAGCATTTTCTAATCTAACATATACATCTGTTTCCTTTTCACAAGTCAATCGTCAAGATTGCGATCGCAATGGGACAAAAAGAAGAGCTACGCGCTCGGCGCAGCTCTTCGAGATTGCAAATTCAAGAACAGCAAATTGTCGCAACTTTAATTCTTGAAAGCCCTGGATTTTGATGGGTGCTAAATTACCTCAGTGACAATAGCATCAATTTGGACATCACCGACATCAGCTCCTATTACATCGGCTAATCCCAAAGCATTTGCTAATTCTGGTGCGAGTAAGAGATCTGCTCCACCGAGTTCAAAATTTTCTCCAGAAACACCTACTGTGCCTGGATTACCCACATCAAAGAGCACAATTTCTAACCCTAAAGGAGCATCAGAACCATTGGCCACAAAGAAGCCACTGGCTGATTCTGTAACTCGACTCTCATCATATCCAATAGAGAATTCTCCCACGGTAATGTCGTTGCCGCCTAAGCCTAGGGTAATGGTTCCAGAATGCTCAATAGTTCCGCCCAAGGGGGTAAATTCAACTGGGGCAAAACTAAAGTCAGTCTCTTCTGCGATCGCAAATCCCACTTGGAAATCTTCCGAAGCAGGTTCAGCATCACTATCGGTAGCAACTAAAGTTATTCCCGCAGCTTCTTCTAATAGTTCTAGATCTAAGAAGACGCTGGTAACCCCAGATTCGATCGCAAAAGCTGCATCTTCGCCACCATCGCCGATGTTGAGGATTACAGTGCTTGCATCAGGATTCACTTCATACTGCTCACCGTTACCTAGCTCAAATGTCAATGACTCCAGACCTTCAGTCGGACCATCTTCAAACACTGATAGGGTAAGAGAAGCCTGATTTTCCGCTAGCGTAACAAAGAAGCCACCTTCATCTCCACCTTGGAGTGGGAATTCATCAATCCCCTCCAACTCGATCGCTGGGGACCCATCTTCATTAAAGATATTGAATTCACCCAGATCAGTTGGGCCTCCCGCGATGAAGACTTGAAGACCCCCTTCAGGAATCTCACCATCAACATCAAAGTTCACGGTAAATTCATCCCCTTCAGAGAGTTCGGTTTCTGTTACCGATAAACTAACCGTAGGTCCAAATCCAGGGCCTCCAATACCATCTTCGATCGAGAAGCTATCCTCTGTCGCATCGGGATTGATTGCGTAGTTCGATTCAATCCGTCCTTCCGCTTCTATTAATTCAAAACTAAAGGAGGCAGCTTCTTCTTCCAGAATATCGTTGAAGATATCTTGGGTCAGATTAGCAGTATTTTCAAGTAGAATAAACTCTTGGATAAAGGAATCGGGAGGGAAAACAGTTCCGTTAATTTCGCTAAATTCGCCAAAGGTTAGTCCCTCAATGCTTAAGTCATTACCAAACTGCTCAAAAACTTCACCATCATTTACTTGTAAGAGGACAGATAAGCCACCAGAAATTAAGTTACCCTCATCATCAAATTCAGGGGTGGGAATCTCACCATCCACTTCGAAATTGAGACTAAAGATAGGCTCTGCATCTTCTTCGCTCACGACATCTGGTTCGACGCTAAAGCTAACAACGGGCGTTTCTTCTGGCACAACTTCTGCCACTGTAATGCGAACTACTTGATAATCATCAGCCGTAAAATCAGCATTGGTAAAGGCAGCGGGTGCTCCTTCTGTACTGCCATCTTCACTTAAAATTCGGCCTCCTTCAATAAAGCCTGGATGCTCTTCTACGACTCCGTTTTCGTCTTCACCAGTGTTAGGTGCAGCTTGGGAGAAGAAAGCTGTATTTTCGGTCAGTTCATCATTTATTTCAGTTCCGGCATCTAAAACATCACCACCGACAACGATAAAATCGGCTCCAATAAAATTACCGTCTTCATCAAACAAGTTGTGAACCGTGGGATCCCCATTAGCAATAAATGCGTCATTAGAAGGAATTACCATTGAGGCGTAACTAAAGAACTGGCTATTATCCCCATTCAGCTCAATAGTAAAGGTTGCCGAAGTGATTTCTCCTGGATCAATCGGGCCGGCAAGACCTTCTGCACCAATAATTGCTCCTTCAACTGAACCAAAGCCACTAGCTAAAAATTCCTCTGATAACAGAGCCACACTGCCATCTTCGGCTAAGCTTTCCAAACCTGGAGTTGCTGCTTCACCGCGATCGTAAATATCAAATTCACCATTGTGGAATCCTACCCAAAGAGGAGTCAAGAAAGTTCCGGCTTCTGGTGACAAGTTTTCAACAGTAACTAAAACTTCTATCGAATCAGGCTCTAATTCAGAAACAGGAGTATCCCCAACATCGGTAATGTTCAAGGTCACGCTACCAGCATCAGGATTAACCTCATAGGCTTCTCCATCAATTAAATCAAAGGTAAAGATTTCCGTTGCTTCATCTTCATCGGCCCCCTCATCAAATATGGGCAGAGTAATGGTTGCTGTTGGTTCTGCTAAGGTCACAAAGAAACCACTATCTCCTTCTGCGGGAAGGGGAAAGCCACTGATTCCTGCAAGTTCAAGATTGCCCACATCAAATTCTGTCAGCGATCGCAATTGGCTCTGGGCACTTGCTACATCATTGACTAATACCGTGACTCCATCGGCGGGAATTTCTCCTTCGACATCAAAGGTCAAAGTAATCACATCCCCTTCAAAGACATCGGTATTATCTACCGTCAAACTTACCGTCGGCCCGGCTGGCTGTTCTTCATCGGAAATGGTCAAAGTTGCGCCACTCGCATCGGGGTCAACTTCGTATACTTCGCCATTTACCAAATCAAAGGAGACTTCTAAAGGTTCTTCGGCAATAATATCGTTAAAAATTGAGGTGGTAATCGAAGCTGTTGGTTCTGCGATCGTGACGAGGAAACTACCGCCACCGGCATCTCCTACTTCTGGTAAACCGTTAATTCCCACTAACTCTAAAGTACTTAAGTCTGAAAGATCAAATTGCCCTAAGGCTCCAGGCACCGAACCTTGAACCAATACTTGAACTCCTTCTTCAGGAATATCTCCATCGAGCTCGAAGCTTACAGTTAGGGGATCTCCTTCTGCTAATTCGGTTTCACTTACCGATAGACTTACCGTTGGTCCAACACCTGGCCCGCCATTATCGTCAGTGATGGTAAATTCATTGGCATTTTGCTCAGCATCTACAATATACCCTTCGCCTTCTAAAAGATTAAAGTTAAAAGTCTGTGTTCCTTCTTCGATAATATCGTTGGCGAAGAATAGTTGGAACGATGCTTCAGGCGCAGTCAATAAAATATTTAAGTCCCCAGTTTCGAGGTCGAATCCGACGATATCCGCATCAACAAATTCTGCTTGGGGAGAAGCAGCAAACTGATCGGTAAAAGCAAAAACAGCATCTCCACCGGATGTGGCTATGTTGACAGTGATTCCTTCTTCGGGGAACTCTCCGGTTACCGTCCATTTCCATTCGACAAGGTTACTTTCTGCTTCTTCAGAGAAATTAATTGGTAATACTTCAAAACTTACTACAGTATCCATTTATTAGAACCTCAATAGAGATATCAGCGAGTCAGCTCTACTAAATTTTTTCTTATCATATTTGCTACTATGTAAGTTCAGTAGAGCAAGGTATTGTTAGCCACCTATTCTTCAAAATATTTTGGCTATAACCAAACTTTGTAATTCAATAATTACTAATTACTTGTTTTGCTACTATCTTTATATTTTTCTTATTTATCTAATTCTATTTACAAAAACTAAGACAGG